>CAYZGY010000328.1:0-8471 GCA_964478085.1 uncultured Planctomycetia bacterium | reverse complement strand
GTCTTCAAGATCGGCAGCGACGACGGCTGCGCGTTCTTTGTCAACGGAAAGCGAGTTCATATCCATGCCGAAGCACGCGGCGTCAGCGTCGATCAGGACATCGTTCCTGCGAAGCTGAAGAAGGGGAAGAACCGCCTGCTCCTCAAGATTCAGCAGGGTGGCGGCGACTGGGGATTCGTCGTTCGACTGACGAAGCCGGACGGCGAGCCGCTCATCCTCGGGAAGTGATCACACGGACCAGCTCGCGGGCGGGGGCCGAGAGGCTCCCGCCGCGCCGGTGGACGAGTGTCAGCGGTCGGACCAGCTCGAGGCCGTCGATGTCGATTCGCACGAGGCGATTCGCGGCGAGGTGATCGGGCAGCGCGAGGCTCGTCACGAACGTTGCTCCGAGTCCCGCGAGGACGGCTTGAATGATACCTTCCGAACTCCCGAGCTCGAGGACGATGTCGAGGTCATCCGCACCGATTCCGATTCTTCGGAGCTCCTCGATCGCGATGGATCGTGTCGCGGATCCTCCTTCGCGTAGGACGAAGGGGAGGCTCGTCATCGACGCGGCGTCGAGTCGCAGTCGGCGTCCGCGCGGCGGTTTCTTACCGAGTAAGCGCCCAGCGACCGTGGGGGAGCAGACCAAGGCGATTTCGTCGCTGCCGACGTTCGACGCCCGAAAGTCGCGGTCTCGCACGCGCCTTCCGACGAGCCCGAGCTCGATCTCGCGCCGGCGGAGAAGCTCGAGGGTCGAGTCGCTGTCGCTCACCGTCAGTTGCGTGCGGAGATCGGGGAATCGCTGACGCACCGCGACCAGGTGCTTCGGAAGCAGGTACGTTCCAGGGACGGACGACGCGCCGATCGCGAGCGAGAGCGAGGTGTTCTCGAGATGATCGACCATCGCTTGTTCGGCCGTCGCTCTCGTACGGAGGAGGCTGTGCGCATGCGGTAGGAGCGCGTTCCCCGCCGAGGTCGGAACGACTCCGCCACGGTCGCGCTCGAGAAGGCGTGCGCCGATCGTCTGTTCGAGATTCGCGACACGCGCGCTGATCGTCGGCTGCGTCAGAAGGAGCTCCCGAGCTGCCGCAGTGAACGAGCCTAGCCGCACGACCTCGACGAAGGCTTCCACGGATCGAAGGTCGATGTCCATAGAAGAATCCTATCCTCATGTGCGGGTATATTCATGGAATTCATTTCGAGGCGGGGGCAACAGATGGTGAGATTTCGGCACTATGAAATATTCCACGACATGCCTCGCAGTGGCCGTGATTACGCTAGCGGCCGGTTGTCAGTCGCCGAAACGCACCTTTCGGTTCGAGTACACGACGAAGATCAGCGGGTTCGCGTCGAGCGCGAAGCTCGCCCGCGTCTGGGTGCCGGTCCCGCAGTCGGACGAGGCCCAGGACATCTCGAACGTCGAGGTGTCGGGGGTGGCGGATTACGAGATCACGACCGAGCCGGTCTACGGCAACCAGATGGTCTACTTCGACCTCGCCGCTCCGCTGCCGCGAGAGGTCGAGCTCAAGGTCGCGTTCGACGTCGTGCGTCGCGAGGTGACCGAGGTCGGCAAGCTGCGTGACGATCCGCTGAAGACGGACCTCCTCGAGGGGGACCGAATGGCGCCGCTGACGGACGAAGTGCGTAAGCGCTCGGGCGAGGCGACCGCCGGCGGAACTCTTGTGCCTGCGATGGCGCGCGGCATTTACGACCGTGTTCTCGACGATGTCGACTACGACAAGTCGGGCCAAGGTTGGGGACGTGGCGATATCGAGTACGTCTGCGACATCGGCAAGGGCAACTGCTCGGACTTCCACACGCTCTTCATCGGAATGGCTCGCGCGAAGGAGATCCCGTCGGTGTTCGAGATCGGTTTCCCTCTTCCCGAGGGCAAGGCGGCGGGCACGATTGGCGGCTACCACTGCTGGGCCTGGTATCGTGACGGCGAGGTTTGGAAGCCGGTCGACGCGTCGGAGGCCGACAAGGCACCCGAAAAGACCGAATATTTCTTTGGGACAATCTGCGAAAATCGCGTCGCTTTGACACTCGGGCGAGACCTCGTGCTCTCTCCGCCGCAGCACGGCGAGCCGATCAACTTCTTCATCTACCCGTACGTCGAGGTCGATCAAGAGCCCGGCGGTGCGACCATCTCGAAGTCCTTCCGCTTCGAGGAGTCGAGTTGAGACCCTGAGAATCGCCCCCTAAGATCGAATTGGGTCGGGGTTTCCGTCGCCCGAGGTTGAGGACTCGGGAACGAGAGGGAGAAGCCAGTTGGAGAATGACGGGGTCGGTCGATGTTCTATCGGCAGATCGCCCGCGGCTCTGCCACGGCCGAGCTCAGGTCGTAAGGCTACGCTGGATTGCGTGTCGACATCATCGAGCTCGATCCGGTCGTCGTCGGGCCCAGCATGGCCGTATCGCTGTACGACCGGCGCGACGGAAAGGACCTCGGTCACATCGTCGAGTTTCGCATGGGGCTCGACGTCGGTTATCGATTCGCGAACGGCTTCAGCCTTTCTCTCGGCATTTACCAGCACTCGAACACGCGTTTGGCGAAGGACAACCCTGGCGCGAATTCGGTGTTCGTGACCTACGCGTACGATTTCTGAGCTTCGGCGGTCTCGCCTTCGCTCGCGATCTTCGATTCGGCCTGCGGGAAGAGCTCCGGGTCGAGACTCTCCTGAAGTCGCAGCAGCTGCCCGAGGTTCTTGAAGTGCAGTTTGCGCAGGCGTGTGAGCACCTGATCGAACTGGTGCAGGTAGTCGTTGATCCAATCCGCCGATATCTCGCCTTCGGGAAGAGGCGGCACGACCTTCTTGGTCGGCAGGACAAACGAAGCGGCGGAGTTCTCCTCGTCGAGGTGTGCGAGACGAGGAAGGATGAGCGCAGCCGATCGCCGGAAGGCGCGATCGAGCTCGTTTCGGCCTTCTGCGAACGTTTCGCGAATGTGCTCGACTTCGGCGGGCGTGAATTGGGCTCCCGCGGTGTGCGCGTGGAGAATCGGCAGTGTCTTGCTCTCGATCTCGTGGAGCTTCGTAACGAGCTCCTGGACGACCTCGAGAAACTCGTAGCGTTGCGTCAGCTCGGCGCGGACCGCGTCGGATCCACGGGATTCGGCGCCTGAGAGCCAGTAGAAGTAGCGGAAGAAGGCTCGATCGCCCTCGTGCATGTGCTGCTGCAGCTCTTCGAGCTCCGTTTCGAGCTGAGCGCTGCAGCGTTCGAGGTCCTTCGTCGAGAGCTTCTGCCCGCGAAAGACGAAGGTGGGCGAGCTCGGATGGCAGTGCACCTTCTGGAGCTCCTGGAACTCGTCGTGGATCGAGCGAAGAGCCTCGGCCGCCTCCTTCATCGGCGAGCCGACCCAGGAGCCGATCTCCTCGCGAAGCGCGGCCTCGTCGATCGTCCCGTCCTTCGCGCTGGTCTCGACCTCTTGCGCGAGCTCGCGCACCTTGCCGGGCCGAATGTGGCGATCTTGGTAGAAGCCCGCGTAGTGCTCGCCCTGTCTCATCTCCCGATGCTCTTCGGCGATCATGCTCGTGACGTCGGCTGCGGGGAGGAGAGCCTCGTGCTCGACCTCGATCTCGCAGATCTCGCGGTAGAAGAGTGCGCTCAAGCGCGCACGCACCTGCTCGGGGTTGCGAATCAGGGCCCAGGTCGGTCGGTCGTCGGCGGGATGGTCGAGGTACTTCCGCTTCGCGTTGATCTCTCGGTCGCGGGCGCACGGGTGGACATCCCAAGCGGAGGTCGCTCGATCGGGGCGCTCGGGAAAGTGGAGCTCCGTGCCTCGTTCGTACGGACGAAGCATGTACTCGACGAGCTGAGCGTTTACCGCGTCGCGGCGAATCGTCTCGTTGAGCTTGGCGAGCGCCTCGAGCTGATGGTGGAAGATATCGTCGGAGTAGCGGCGATGCTGAGCGAGCGAGATCAGGTCCGACTTGGACAGCTCGAGACTCATGAGCGCACGGTCGCTCTTCCACAGGCCGGAAACGATCGCGTCGCTTCCGCAGAGTCGAACGGCGTGGAGATCGGCATTGAGCTCCATGCTTCGCTTGAGCGAGTACGAGAATCGGTTCGTCACGTAGAAGAGGAGCGAGAGGAGTGTGCGCAGGACGGACATCACGACCGTCAGGATCCAGGCCGGCCAACTGATGATCAGGTCGCAGGTGCGCCATCGTGCGAGGAAAAGGTCCCAGCAGACGTGACCGCAGACGACATTGACGCAGATCTGATTCGTCACGTAGACGAACTGCCCGAGCTTCGTGCTCGACTGCGAGATGTGGCCGAACTCGTGCGCGAGGACCGCCTTGAGCTCGGAGAGATGGAGCCCATTCGCGAGGCCCATTCCAATCAGGAGGTTCTTGCGCGTCGGCCAGAAGAGCGAGAGGAGCGAGTTCGGGTACGTCACCATCGCGTTGACGTCCCAAGCGAGGAAGATTCGTCCCGGCATCGGACTCTTCGCTTCGGAGCACAGCCGTCGAATGAACGCGTAGAGGTCCGGCTGTTCGTTCTCCGAGACTTCGAGCCAATGATCGTCCTCGAAGAGGTCGCGTTGCCAGAGGCCCTTGGCGAAGAAGAGGACGAGCATCGGAGAGACGGCCATCAGCGCGAGATCGATGATGACGCCCGATCCGCTGCCGCCGCCGAACCAGCTGTGCCAGGTGAGCCAGACCGATCCGGCGAGCAGGCCGAGGTAGATCGCGACGAAGCCGAGCAGGGAAGCGAGGACGAGAACCACGCGCACGCGATAGCCGAACGTCGGCGACGCGAGGGGAAGCGGCGACTCCGGCGATGACGGATAGAGCGATCGCTCGCTTTGAGGTGCGCTAGGTTTTTGGTTACTCACGGCCCGACACCGCCCGCCCGATCGAGGTATGGAAAGAGCCTCTTAGGGAGCGTACCTCGCTCGGATACGAGTGTCAGACGTGTGGGGCGTTATCGGGAGCGCACGGGCGCATTCGGGGGGAAGAGGCTCCGGAGGAACATCGCGTCGTGGCGATAACTCTGCGTCCGACCGAAGGGCGTGCGGCCTTCGATCTGGATCCAGCCGCGGAAGCCGATCTCGTCGAGCGCGCGTCGCGTCTCCCAGAAATCGACGTCGCCGTGACCGAAGAGCTTCGAGGCGTAGTCCTTCGCGTGAAGCTCGCAGATCTGATCCTTCCCGAGCTCGCGCATCTCGCGGTAGATGTCGTAACCGCGATGGAGCGAGTTGCCGACGTCGTAGTAGACCTGCACCGACGAAGAGCCGACGTCGTCGATGATGTGGAGGTGCTCGCGCTTGTCGAGCCAAGTCTCGAGACCGAAGATCACGCCGGCCTTCTCCGCGATCGGTGCAACGCGTTTGAGCCTGCGGATGACCTCGGCCGTGCCTTTCTTGTCGCCCTTGAGATCGTTATTACCGAAAAACGCGAGCAGCACGACGTTCGTCTTCATCGCCTGAGCCACGGCGATGCTGTCGTGAACCCACTCCTCGGTGCGCGGGTCCGACTTGTACGGATGGTTGTTGAGGAGTCCCATGCCGAGCGACGCGACGACCGTCCCGTGCTTCTTCGACTCGGCGAAGTAGCGCTCGCGGTTCTCGCGCTTGCGAAGATCGAAACGCTCACCGGGCGCGCCGAAGCTCGCCTGGATGCCGTGGAGGCCGAGCTGCTTGGCGTACTCGAGCGCGCTCGGGTCACCCGCACGACCGAGGCTCCAGTCGCACGCGCCGATGCGGAAGCCGTCCTTCGGTCTCAGATCGGGAAGTTTCTCGGCACTGCGCAAGTCGAGGCGTGGAATCGCGAGCGCACCGGCGGTCGCGGTCGCGGTTGCGGTTGCGGTTGCGGTTGCGGTTGCGGTCAGAGCTCGCCTGAGGGCTTGTCGTCTCGTGATTTTCATGGCTACCAGGTACTCGACCCAATCAGAATCCCAAATCGAACTCGAGCGTAGCGACGACTCGGTTCCTCCGAGTCGACGCCAAGCTCGAGTATCGCGGCGCATCGCCGCGACGTGACGCGACGTCATCTGGGCATCCGTCGATCATCAGCAGCGGAATCTCCCTCGGCATCCGGTTCATGGGCTCACGGAGCGGCGTTCGAGCCGCCTGACGATTCAATTCTCCTTCGCGGTCGACCGCAGAAACGCGATCACGTCCATCAACTCCTGTGCATTCAATCCGCCCGCCCCGTCCGGCATGATCGAGACGGTCTGGTTTTGCCGCGCCGCGATCTTCCCGCGCGCGATCTCGTGCTTCTTCCCCTCCGCGTCCTTGAGAATCACCGTCTCTCCCTCCGCGAGGACCACACCGCTGATCGCTTCGCCCGTCTTGAGGATGATCGTCTTGAGCTCGTAGCCCGAGAGGATCGCGGCGCTCGGATTGATGATCGCGTCGATGAGCTGCTTCTGTCCGAACTTCTCGCGGATCTTGGTGAGGTCGGGACCGACGTCTTTTCCTACGCCGCCAAAGTTGTGGCACGAGCCGCACTTCGCCGCCTCGCTGAAGAAGTGCACGCGACCACGGACGACATCGCCCTCGAGCTTCACGAGCTCGTCGATGGGCGGCAGGGCGTTCTTGCGCGGGAAGACCTTGCTCGCGAGAGCGCGAACGGCGAGGTCGGGGTTGCGGTAGATCCCCTCGGCGACGATGTCGTGCACGCTTTCGGGAATCTGCTTCTTCTTCGCGAGGTCGAGGAGCACGTGACCGCCGTCGGCTGTCTGAAGGAGCGCGTCGGTCGCGCGGAGCTTGTCTTCTTCGCTCGACTTCGCGTTCGTGAGGACCTTGCGGTGCTTCGCAGCGATCTGCGCAGGTCCGGGTCCGTCGACGTAGACGGAGAAGCGGACGCTCGAGCGCTTGGAGCCGTGATCCGAGCCGCCGATGTCCGGCCCGCCGTTGTCGACACCCGCGCGGGCGACGAAGTGTGTGAAGCCCGCGCCGCCGATGTCCGTGGAACCCGCTTTGCCAAAGTCATAGCGAATGATGGAATTGGCGTGCGTGCCGATCCCGTTTTCGTACTGGATTCCGCCGACGCGCAGCGGACTGCCGCGGCAGTTCTTGTTCTTGTGAATTTCGCCGTAGTCCGTCGTCGCCGACGTCCAGTGGAGCTCCGTCAGCAGCTTCTCGCCCTCGGGCCCGACGAGCTTCGGCTCGATCCAGTCGGCCCAGTCGCAGCTCTTTCCGTCACCGCCGTCGTCCGCGACGATCCAAAGAGTGCGCGCGTCGCCGATCTCGACGCGGATGTCGATCGATCCCGCACGGACGAGACCGCTGCGGAAGCGCGCCTTCTTTGGCAGCTCGTCCTCCTGCTTCGGCTTCCCGGCGAACGCGCGCGCGACCTCGATCGAGCGCCAGTCATTGCTCGAGCGATGGCGAGCCCACCAGGCGGCGTACTGGCGCAAGTCGACGGGACCCTTCGTCGCGGCTTCGATCATCGCCTTCGCGGCGCGCTCGTGCGTGATGAACGCGAGCGTGTCGATCGCGAGCTTGCGTTGCTTCTGTGAGAGCTTGCCCGAAAGCGCGCGATCGCGCAGAGCGGGCGTCGCCGTCGCGGGATGAAGTCGCCAGACGATGTCGGCGAACTCGTCGCTCCACGTGAGTTGGGGGCTGCCCATGACACCGAGGAGCGTCGCGTACATGTCCTCTTCCTTGCCTTCGCAGCCCGTGCCGAGTGCTTCGAGGTACCAGCGATCACCGAGGGGGTAGCGTTTGGCGATCTCGACGAGGTTGTCTCGCGAGCTTTCGAATGAGACGTCGCGCATCGCGAGAGCGACCTCGCGACGAACGGCCGGTGACTCATCCTTCGAGAGTGCACGAGCGGCTGACTTCTGTCCGACCGGAGTCGTTCGAAGAGCTCGAAACGCCGTGATCCGAATCTCCGGATCGTCATCGAGCAGTAGAAGGGGCTGCGGGCTGACCTCGGGACGTAGGAGGTCGTAAGTGAGCCAGACAGCTCGAGCACGCAGGAATCGATCGCGATCCTTTCTCGCCAGCTTGATGACGTTCCCGACGACGGTGTCGTCATCTCGTGCGAGCTCTCGGAGCTTGGCGCCGGCCGAAAACCGAACATTGTTTGCCGGGCTCGCGACCGCGCCGACGAGACCGTCAATGAAGCCGAGGTCGTACTTCGGCGACTTCGGATTGTCACCCTTGCGCGTGATTCGGTAGATCGTCCCGGCGCCCTCGCGATCGTTCATGCGGTGACCGCCGACGACTTGATCGAACCAGTCGGCGACGTAGACGGCGCCGTCCGTCCCGACGGCGACGTCCGAAGGCCGGAACCACTTGGCGCGGTCCTTCTCCTCGTGACTCCATCGATAGTTCGGGTCGTGCCTCTTCGTCGTCGTCAGAAACGGGAAGCCGTCGAGCTTGTAGCCCGCGCCGTCGGAAACTCGCTTGTAGCCCCAGACGACGTTCTGTCCCGCCTCGCAGCTGAGCAGGAGTCCGCCGGAGTACTCCTTCCCGAGCGCGCCGTTCTCGTAGTACGTGATGCCGCACGGAGCGCCGTTGCCGTAGACGTGAC
>CAYZGY010000327.1:0-8478 GCA_964478085.1 uncultured Planctomycetia bacterium | reverse complement strand
CTCTTCGGGCTCTTCGGGCTCTTCACTCGGCGGATCGGGGTACGGGGCGCTATCGGTGGCTCGACAACGTTCTCCAGGCAGCGCCCAGGTAGTCTACGAGATCCGACGCGATGAGGGAAGGCGCCGAGGCTCGTCGTACCGCGAGATCTCCCGCGACGCCGTGGAGGTGGGTGCCGAGCTGCGCCGCGTCGAAGGGGCTCATTCCTTGCGCGAGGAGGGAGCCGATCACCCCCGTGAGGACGTCGCCGCTGCCTCCGGTGGCCATGCCCGGGTTTCCCGACAGGTTGATCGCGTAACGATCGCCCTCGTGAACGATCGAGTGCGACCCTTTGAGGACGAGGACTCCGCCGCGGGCACGCACGAATCGTTCGCTCGCGGCGACTCGTTCATCTTCCGTGCGCGGGCGCTCGCCGGTCAATCGTTCGAACTCGCCGGGGTGAGGTGTCCAGACGCGCTGGGCCTCTGCCGAGATCTCGATCGTGCTCTCCGCGGCGATGATGTTCAGAGCGTCGGCATCGACGACGTGCGGGAGGGTCAGTCCCTCGAGCGCCTGAAGCGTCAGCGCGCGACTCCACGAGCTCGTCCCCAGGCCCGGGCCGAGCGCGATGGCGTCGAAACCTTCGGCGTCGAAACCTTCGGCGTGGATCGTCGGCGCCTCGCCGCTGTCGACCTCGGGCAGGAATCGAAGCGTCGCTTCTGGAACGCTCGAGGTCAGGGCCGAAGCGAGAGAGGCCGGCGCGCTGATGGTCACGAGACCCGTGCCCGTGCGAAGCGCCGCTCGAGCCGAGAGCACGGCCGCTCCGCACATTCCTGGAGTGCCGGCAATGACGAGCAGTCGTCCGTACGTTCCCTTGTGAGAGTCACGAGGTCGCGGGGGACTCCTCGGGAGGATGTGGACCTGACGAGCCATCGCGATTCCTGCCTCCTCCCGAGTTCTCAGTCGGTGTCCGAGATCGAGCCTGGTCGCTGACGACAGATCAGCGCGGCGAGATACCCCGCACCGAAGCCGTTGTCGATGTTGACGACGCTGACTCCAGCCGCGCACGAGTTGAGCATCGTCAAGAGCGGGGCGATGCCCGAGAAGCTGGCGCCGTAGCCGACGCTCGTCGGCACGCCGATGACGGGCGTGTCGGTGAATCCGCCGACGACGCTCGCGAGGGCGCCTTCCATCCCCGCGACGACGACGAGGCAGTCGGCGGCCTGGATTCTCTCGGTCTCCGCGAGCAGGCGATGGATCCCGGCGACGCCGGCGTCGTAGATCGCCTCGACGCGGTGTCCCATCGTCTCGGCGGTGATGCGCGCCTCTTCGGCCACCGGAACGTCGGCCGTGCCGGCGCTGAGCACCAAGATCCGTCCCGCCTGTCGCGGCGGCTCTTCCCGCGTGACGGTGACGCAGCGGGCGCGCTCGTGGTATTCGGCATCGGACGACGCTTCTCGGATCGCTTGGAACGCAGCGCGATCGGCGCGCGTTGCGAGGAGGGTCGGCGAGTGCTTGAGGATCGACCGAGCGATCTCGGTGATGTCGCTCGGCTCCTTGCCTTCGCAGAAGATCACCTCGGGAAAGCCGCAGCGAAGATCGCGGTGCGTGTCGACGCGTGCGAAGGTGAGCTTCTCGAAGGGAAGGTCGCGCAGGTCCCCGAGGGCGTCTTCGACGGTGACTTGCTGCGCCCAGACCTTCTTGAGCAGCTTGCGAATGTGGTCTTCGGTCATCTCTTTCGACTCAGGCCGATGCCATCGACGAAGCTTCGAGCCGTAGGTCGGCAACTTGCCCCGACTGGAAGAGCTGGTGTCCGAGTCCGGCGATCATCGCGCCGTTGTCGGTGCAGAGCGCGAGGTCGGGAAAGCGGACCTCGACCCCTTCGTTGCGAGAAAGCTCCTCGAGCTTCTCGCGGAGGTAGCGATTCGCGGCGACGCCGCCACCGATCACGGCCCGGCGGAGGCCTTCGCGACGAAGGGCGCGCCGGAGCTTCTCGATCATGACGTCGACGACGGCGGCCTCGAAGGACGCGGCGGTGTCGGGGATGCTGATGTCGTCGCGGATCGGGGAGCTGCGCGTCGAGTTTTGTCCCTTGGCGTGGTAGAGGACGGCCGTCTTGATGCCCGAGAACGAGAAGTCGAGCGAGTCGGGGCCGAGGAGAGTGCGCGGGAAGCGAATCGCGCGGCGATCACCGTCGACCGCGGCCTTCGAGATCGACGGACCACCCGGATAGCCGAGCCCGAGAATGGCGGCGGCCTTATCGAACGCCTCGCCGACGGCATCGTCGGTCGTCGATCCGAGCTGCTTGTGCTCGGTCCAGGTCTCGGAGCGGTAGAGAGTCGTGTGGCCGCCCGAGACGACGAAGGAGATGCAGGGAAACGCGTCTTCGGGATCCGGCAGCGGCTCGAACGGCTCCTTGCTCTTCATGAACGAAGCGAAGATGTGCGCGTGGATGTGATCGACGCCGATGAGCGGGAGGTTCCACGCGACGGAGAGCGCCTTCGCGGTAGAGAGGCCGACCAGAAGCGCGCCGATGAGTCCCGGTCGATGCGCGACGGCGATCGCGGAGATTCCGCCGGGTGCGGCGGTGTCTCCCGCAGACGGTTGCGGAATTCCGGCCTCGGCGCACGCGCGCTCGCCGCGCGGAGTGATCGCCTCGACGTGAGCGCGAGATGCGATCTCGGGAACGACGCCGCCGAAGCGCTCGTGGAGGGGCACTTGGCTCGAGACACAATTGGCGAGAAGACGGTATCCGTCTTCGATCATCGCGACGCCGGTTTCGTCGCAGGTCGTTTCGATTCCGAGCACTCGAACGGTCATGATCGC
Organism: uncultured Planctomycetia bacterium; assembly: GCA_964478085.1. Lineage (GTDB taxonomy): Bacteria > Planctomycetota > UBA8108 > UBA8108 > UBA8108 > CAYMLL01. Next base: position 5,675 of record CAYZGY010000327.1, on the reverse strand, counting down.
GTCCAAGATACGCCCCGAACCCCCGCCCGACAAGCCACCACACCATCCACCATCTGATGCCGCGGGGACGAATACGGAAAACCTTCCGAACAGCGGACTTGACAGCCCGATACCGCTCTGGCTAAATGATCCGCTTCACCGAGCGAAATACCGTGCGCGGGTAGCTCAGGTGGTAGAGCACTAGACTGAAAATCTAGGTGTCGGCAGTTCGACTCTGCCCCCGCGCACCAAGAATAACACCCGTCGTAGCCAAGCGTTGCGGCGGGTGTTTTCTTTTGGTCGGAGTCCGCGATTCCCGCCTCTTCGGATACAAGTCCCCGAGCGGCTCGATGCCATCGAACTCGTTCGGACCCGGTTCCGAGCCGCTCAGGCACAACCCGCGTACGAGTCGCACGGTAGCTCGCCGCCAGTGGGGTCCTTGCCGCACTCGAGGAAAGGTATCGGGGGCGCGAGTCCAACGATGAAGAGAAAGGCCAGGAGGCCGATGGGGTCGGAGATATCGATGAGACCGTCGTCGTTGACGTCCTGCGCTCGCGGGCAGGTGCTCGATTCGGCACCTGTGAATAGCTCGCTGAGAGTCGCGACGGCGTCGGACAAGTCGCGTACGCCGTCGTCGTTCGTGTCACCGCGAAGGAAAGTCGACTCGATAAAGTACTCGCCCTCGACGACGTATGTCTCCGGGCCGGGGGCCGGATCGTGGAATTCGATGATCACGGTGTGTCGATTCGACGGGGCCGGTTCCTGAGCGAGTGTGGCTGCGCCTCTTCCCGCGAGGACACGGTGCTGCCAGGTAGCCTCGACGGTCGGAATTGCCGGGGCGAGCTCCTCGAAGATGCTCGAGGAGCACCCGCAGTCTCGTCGGCGACGATCGAAGAAGGTGAGACAAAGAGCGATAGCGCACAGATCTCGAGAAGCGAAAGGGCCGTCGAGTCTTTCATGGACTGGAACACTTCGAGCTCACCACCGTCACCGCGATGATGGTAGACGGTCGACCAAGCCTCGGCGAGGAACGTTCGGCATCGAAAAAGGCTCGCCGGCGTTGAGCCGACGAGCCTTCGAGATTCTCGGGAGATTGCTCCTGACAGATCAGACGAGCTCTTTCGCCAGCTCCTTCTTCTTCGCTCCGCCGCGCTCCTTCTTGCGCTCGGCCTCGATGCGGGCGAGCTCGGGGTGCGGGACGAGGAAGGGGCCGATGGCGAGGTAGTCGATGTTGCCGAGGAGGAACGCGCGCGTCGCATCCTCGGGCGAGCAGACGATCGGCTCCTCGTGCATGTTGAAGCTCGTGTTGATCACCGACGGGATGCCCGTGCGAGCGTGATACGCTGAGATGATCTTGTAGAAGCTCTCGTTCGTGTTCTCGTCGACGAGCTGCGGGCGCGCCGTTCGGTCGACGTGGACCGCCGCGGGGCAATTGTCGACCATGAAGTCGGTGCAGTCGAAGGTGACCGTCATGAACTCCGAGGTCTTCTCGCAACCGTCGAGGTTCTTGAAGAGCTTCTTCGCCTCGCTCTTGAGCGCAGCCGGCGCGAAGGGCATGAACTCCGTGCGGCCGAGCTGGTGGTTGAGCCAGAGGTTGACCTCGGGGTCCTGTGCCGGATAGAGCACCGATCGGTTTCCGAGCGCTCGCGGGCCGTACTCCATGCGGCCGTTGAAGCGCGCGATGATGTGGTCCTTCGTCAGGAGCTCGCCGACACGATTCTCGATCGACTCGGGTCGCTCGTAATCGAGCTCGGCCTTCTTGAGCGCGGCTTCGATTTCGGCGTCCGAGTAGTCGGGGCCGAGATAGACGTTGTCGATCGACTGGTCGAAGACGCTCTGATCGAACGCTAACATCGCCGCCCCGCTGGCACAGCCACCATCACCCATGTTCGGATAGACGAATACGCTCTCGACACCGTCGATCTCGTGGATGCGCTGGTTGAGCTTGACGTTGGCGTTGACGCCACCGGAGACGGCGACGTTCTTCATGCCGGTCTTCTTCACCCAGTACTCGCAAGCATCCTTCGTGATCTCTTCGAGCACGGTCTGGTAGGCCGCGGCGACGTCGCGCTTGGCGAAGCGCTGGGCGAGGGCACGAGCGAAGAAGTAGTTCATGCTCGCGCGGATGCGAATGTCGCCATCCTTGATGACGAATCGGTTGCGCAGCGTCGGCCCGAGGACCTCGGGATTGCCGTACGCGGCGAGTCCGACGATCTTTCCTTCGTGACGACCCGGCTTGAAGCCGAGCGCGCTCGTGACCATCTCGTAGTACTGGCCGAGCGAGTTCGGAAACGAGATCTTGTGGAGGCACTCGAGACCGTCCTTGGTCCCGAGGTAGATCCCGCCGCAGTTCCCCGAGCCGTAGCCGTCGAGCGTGACGAGCAGAGCTTCGTCGTAGCCACTCGCGTAGAACGAGTTCGCGGCGTGCGTGTCGTGGTGATTGAATCTCTTGAGCTTGCCTTCGAGGCCGAACTCTTTGAGGCCTTCGTCGAGCTGCTTGGTGCGCAGGTGGTGATCGGCAATCGCGTTGTCGAGCCACTCGTTGAAGAACTTCTTGTGCAGCCGCCAGTCCCACTTCGGTCGCTTGGCCGTGAAGCGGTAGATCAAGCGCTTGAGCCAGCTCTTCGGCGGCATGAACTCCTCGGTCTTGTTGTCGAGACCGGGAATCGGCACGCTGAGGTCCGGGTTGTAGCTCGGACCGCTGGCTTCAAGGTACGCGTCGATCGAGTCCTTCGTGGCACTCGGATCGTGGAAGCGGTCGTCCTCGGCGGCAGCCTCGCGCATCAAGCGAGCTTCCTCCGCGCCCTCGTAGAACGCGTAGGCGACGACGTCGATCTCGGACGGATCCCAACCCGTGCGCTCGAATCCGAGCTTCATCGCGAGACGGGGGAAACCGTCCTGAAGCTTGACTCGAGAGAGACGCTCTTCGCCACAGGCGAAGACAATCTTACCGTTCTCCATGAAGGACACTGTCGCGTCCTTGTCGAGCGGGCTGATCCCGATAACCTTCATGTGTATTCTCCAACGTTACAGCTATTTCAGAGATCGTCTCAGGGGAGAAGCCTCTCCGCGTAGACAGGCTGCTTAAGACCTGATCGGCCGTGTCCCAGATCCGCTTGACACTCGCTTCGTCACGAGAGTAAGGGTTGCCTCCCAGCTGGAGCGACGAGGAGTGGACCGTCAGGGTGATGCACTCGAGATCGAGCGGCTCCAACACATCGATCAAAGCGAGCATGTCGTCTGCGGGCGTATCCTCGAAGTTGAGCCAGACTCGCTGGACGATGCCGAGCCTTTGGAGGATACCGATCGGCCGCAGGTGACGGAGAAACGTGCTCTCGAAGGCCTCGAAGCGCTTCGCCCAAGCCTCGAAGTTCGGGCGGGTGAACGCGAGCGTGACCGGAATTTCCCAGAGAGCATGACCCTCTTTCGTCTTCGGGGGAATACGCCGCGGCGCCAGATTGCGGCGCCGATAATCCGGCGCGCCATCGTCGGGCCACGTCGTGAAGGGGACGACCGACGCATCGGCGACGAAGTTCTTCGACTGGAGAAAGTCGTGGATCGCGCCACCAGAAGAGTAGCGTCCACCGCGAAACGAGGTCGGGCGATGGCCCTCGGCCTCGAAGAGCGACCAGACGCTCTCGAGCTTCTCCCCGATGGTCTCCGGGCTGTACGTCGCGAGAAACGAGTCCCGCACGCCGTACTCTTCGCCCGTCGTGATCGGAGGAGTGAGCCACGGATGGATGTGCATTCCGAGCTCGACGCCGTCGCGGGTGGCGAGCTCGAGGAGGATCGCCTTCGACGCGTCGTCACGCATCACCGACCAGTCGGTGAACCACGTGGACTTGGCGCCATGCCGAGCACAGAGATCCTGGAATTTCGGGGCGTCCGAGATATTCGAGAGCGAGTGTCGGCGCACGGGCCAGCCGGCGTCCCAGTCCCACTCTTCTTCGGTGTCGATCGTAACGGCGTATAAGGTCATGGTGTCTCGTTTTCGTCATCGGCGCTCGTCGCGTGCGCTCGTGAGTTTTGTGTCGAGAATTGAGACAACGAGTGCGCGTGTGAGGCCGATAACGCCGTGGCGTATCATTCAGCCCCTCGGCGGTCGAACGCCTCGTTTCTACGCAATCCGAATGCCCGACTCGGAGAGCCCGTCCGATTCGAGCTCGCTTGCCCGGCCGGCGGGAGGGGTTGTATTCTCCTTCGTCAACCCGACTCTGCCGAGGTCCTCGCTCAATGTGCCGAATTCTCGTCGATGTCTGTCATCCCGTCTGGGTGCACTTCTTCCGTAACGCGATCGAACGATGGCGTTCGGAAGGTTGCGAGGTGATCGTCGCGGGGCGTGAAAAGGACTGCCTCGTCGATCTTCTCGTCGCGTACGACATTCCGCACGAAGTCCTCACGAGCGCCGGGAATCGCGGACTCGTCAAGCTCGCTTGGGAGATGGTCGAGCGCGATTGGAAGCTGCTCCGGCTGATTCGAAAGTTCAAGCCCGATGTGATCGTGACCGCGAACGGCGCTTGCGCCGCGCAGGCCGGTTGGCTCGCTCGAGTACCCGTCGTCCTGTTCGCGGACGGCGAGCTCGCGACGATCGAGAATCGACTGGGGCATCCGTTTGCCAAGGTCATCTGCCGGTCCGCGTTCGAAGGGACGAACGAGTCGGCGAAGACGCGGACGTACAACAGCTTCCCGCAGCTCGCGTATCTGCGTCCCGATCGGTTTCGTCCTGAGCCGGACGCTCTTCGTGAGGCGGGAATCGATCCGGACGAGCCCTACTCGCTTCTGCGCCTCGTCGCGTGGACCGCGAATCACGATACGCACATCTCGGGTATCCCGGATCCGGTGAAGCTCGTCCATGAGCTCGAGAAGGAGACGCGAGTCTTCATCTCGCACGAGCGCGAGCTTCCGCCCGAGATCGCCGACCGCAGCATGAAGATTCCTCCGCACCTCTACCTGCAGCTGATCTACCACGCGCAGATCTTGCTGGCTGAAGGCGGCAACGTCATGGAGGCCGGAGTGCTCGGCACGCCGAATCTCTTCATGGTCTCGGCGAACTTCAAGCTTTGGGACAACATGATCGCCGAAGGCGTCATTCGAAAAGTCGATACGCAAGACGAGCTCACCGCGGGGGCCCTGGAGATTCTGCGTGACGAGAACGCCAAGCCCGCGTGGCGTGAGCGGGCGCAGGCCTTCGCGAACAAGTACGACGATCTCAGCGACTTTCAGTATCGCGTCGTCCTCGAGACGGCCGGCTGTCTCGAGAGCGCGAAGCCCGATTCGCAGCCCGCGTGATCAGTGATCAGGTACGTGCTCTCTTGCAGTCGAGCTCGTCCTCGTCGCCCTGATCGAACCCGATGTGCGGGTACGGCGCCGGGAGGATCGGTCCGCCGAGGAACAGGAAGTTGAGGGTGTACGACGGGTCGGAGATGTTCACGCTTCCGTCGTTGTCCCAACCGAAGAAGCGAAACTCGATCGTCGCCGTCCTGCCGGGGGCGAGGCTCGCGTACTTCGGCCCAGCATGTGTGCTCCATTCCCCATCGACCCACCTTTGCGCTCAAGACGATACTGAGCGTGCGGGCTCGAGATGCAATCTTGCGCACAGCGACTTTTTGGGAGATCAGCTCCGCGCCTCGCGGTCTCATCCCCCCCGGTCTCATCCCCCCCGGTCTCATCACCCCCGGTCTTGACGTGTATCTCAA
>CAYZGY010000326.1:0-8492 GCA_964478085.1 uncultured Planctomycetia bacterium | reverse complement strand
GGCTCGAGGAAGGTCGCGATGAAAATCTCGTCGAGAGGCTCCGTGCGGCCAACGTCGACCTCGACGAGTACGATCCGAACGCGATCGACCTCGACGACCTCGACGACCTCGACGACCTCGACGGCCTCGAGCTCGACCTCGAGATCATCGACGACGAGGAAGAGGACGTGATCTCGGCCGAGGACATCGTGTCCGTCGAGCTCGAGCCTTTCGACAACTCCGCGATGTTCGAAGAGACGGGCTCCGTCGGCAGAGAGATCGAGCTCGACGCCGAGCAGCTCGAGTCCTACGTGATCACCGTGATGCGCGAGTTCCTCGCCGGCAAGGAGCCGCTCGAGTCACGCGAGGCGCTCACGGAGCAAGGTGTCGACCCCGACCTCGCCGCACAGATCGTCGCGCTCGTCGGCCTCGCCGCGAACACGTTCTTGAACGAGAGCGGCGGGATGAACGAGGTGCTCGAGCAGTTCGCCGCGTTCGACGTGCCGGAGGCGATGAGTCTCGGGATCGTACAGGCGATGGCGAAGGCGTTCGAGCAGCTCGACTGAGCGAACCGCTCACCAGTTGTGTGTTCAGAACGTCACGCAGTACGCGTCCGGCAACCACTCGGCCATCTACGCGACGCTCCGCTTGCGAAGGTCCCATGCGAAGCGATGGATATCCGCGCGGTATCGCCCCCAGTGCTCGTGGTCGAGGAAGTGCCCAGTCGAAGGGGTAGATCATTCCGTAGTCGTGGATCTTGACGTTCGCCGGTGAGTACCTCTCGAGCGCCGACTCGAGACGCATCGGTCCCGTGTGAGCCTCGACTCGCGCCTTCTCGTCGTCGGAAGCACTCGCGGCGTCACGCGCGACTTGAAGCCAAAACTCGAGCCCCGAGCTCGAGGCCATGAACGCGTTCGGGACGCGGTAGTGCGGATTCTCATCCGAGAGGTAGCCGAGGACGTTGTCGAAGTCCTCGAGGAGCGGCTCGACGTTCTTGAGGCAGGCGAAGTCGAGATCGACGTTGAGGCCGCCGAATCGATGCAGGTAGAGAAGGCGCGAGAAGTCGGCGCGCTTGATTCCCTGGTCGAAGGCGAGGTACGCATCGAGAAACTCGGGGTAGTGCTCGCGGACGAGTCGATCGTTGTCGTCGTCCGTCCGGTAGCGATACTCCCAATCGGGATGCTTCTCCCGCGACGATTCGATCCACTCTCTCGGGTAGACGTCGTAAGGGATCTTCTCGTCCTTCCAGGACTGATGCAGGATGCGCGGGACTCTCAAAGATCCCCCGAGGCCAGAGGCGTGCGGAGGTCGCCCCGACTATTCCTCGGCGGCGACCGGCGTCTCACCATACTCGAGAACGCCGCTCTCTTCGAGAGCTCCGATGACGTCGAAGTACCAGTCCTCGCGCTCCTCCTCGTCGTTGCCTTCGAGGACGAGGCGGCACTGGACGTTGCCGACGCGGAAGCCGAGGTAGTTCTCGGTGTGCTTGCCGCCCTGCTCCCACGTCGGGACCGACTCGAGCTGGTACGCGCGAGCCCACTCGGGAGCGAGGTACGGATCGTTCAGAACGACGACGCGCGGGACGCGAGACGTGCTCGCCTCGCCGAGCGCCGCCGCGAACTTCTCGGCGAGCTCGCGCTCCTCGAAGAAGGCCGCGCCGTGCTCGGTGACTCCCTTGGTCAGGTGAACGTGCTCCCAGACGACGAGCCACGGATGCCAGATCGTGTCGAGATCGACGTCGGGTGGAGCAGGTGCGACGGACTTCGGCGGAACCGAGAGTCCCTTCGGAAGACGCGTCGACGTATCGGCTGCCGACGAGATCCGCGCGACGCGATCGCTCGTCTTGAGGTTGCCCTTGATGCAGAGCTGATTGAATCGGTCTCGGAAGGAATTCTCGGCGCGCTTCTCGTCGCTCGACATGCGGAACTCGAGAAAGTCGAGCCCGTGGCGACGGTACGAGATGCGCCACTTCGAGCCGACCAGGTTCTTGTTCACCGAACGGCTGCGACCGCGGAGCAGGCTCTCGAGATCGGAGCCCTTGGTGACCTCGGTGATCTCGCTCGTCGAGGTCCACTTCTTCGACGTACCGTTCGTCATGCGATCAATCGCGTACTCGACGCGGATCTTGGGCCCGTAAACGAACGTCCAGCGCGCATCGGTGCGAGCGTCGACCTGACGTTCGCTCTTGAAGATGCCGGCCCAGAGCGACGTGTCTTTCGGCGCCTCGGCTTCATCTTCTTCGATGTCGATCTCTTCGTCCTCAGCCTCGTCCTCAGCCTCGTCCTCGTCGTCGACCTGTTCGTTGCCGGCCCCGCCCGCGACAGATTTGAGCGCCGCGAGCACCTTCGTCGTCACATCGGTCTTCGCGAGAGCCGGGCCGAGGCTGGGCCCGTCGCCGATCTCGACGTGTCTCGCCGAATGGCCCCCCGATCGAACGGAAGCGAGGTCGTTCGGATCGTGCTCGGTTTCTTCATCATCGGTGCTTCGCGGCCTCGACGGCGCGCTCGGGCGACGCGGTGGCGATGCACCTCCTCCGCCCGCTTCGCCGGGCTCTCCTCCACCACCACCGACGATGCCGTTCGCCTCGATGTGCTCGTCGTTGACCCAGCCCGTGTCGCCCTTCCGGCGACCGCTGCGAATCGCGACCTCGACGAAGCGGCCCGCGGTCTCGAAGACCTCGATCTCGCTGTTCACCGGAACCTCGAAGACGATGTTGGCGTCGATGAAGTGCTGACAGCCCGAGCGATCTCCGCCCTCGCTCATCATGTCGACGACGGCTGCCAGCTCCTGCTCGCTGCAGAGCATCACCGTCTGCTCGTCCTCGAAGTCGGCACGAATCAGGCGCCCCGTGTCCCCCGACTCGAAGGGCGAGACGTAATTGTCCGCCTTCGCGCTCGAGAAGACACGGTTGTACGCGAACCAGAGCGCGACACACGCGAGACCGATCGACACGATGCCGACGACTTTGTCCTTCGATTCACCTGCCATCACAACGACCCGGTATTCTCGCCAAAACTGCGTACGAACAGAGACCCTGTCGGAGGATACGATGGGCCTTCGAGGCAGGCCAAAACCCCCGAAAAACTACGTACGGAGGACTTTTTTCCGGTCACTCGGAAGTTTTTCGGTCAGAGCCGGCGAGTCTCGGCACGGCGTCGACACGTTGGTCACCGTCCTGAGCAGCGAGGCGCCGTTTCAGTTCGAGTGCCCGAACGGAGCCCTCATGCCCGGCGACACGATCTCGATCATTCCGCGCGGAACCGAAGTCGCCATCGAAGAGCTCACGTTCGTCGACTATCTCGCAAAGGGTACGCCGAGCTTCATCATCGAGCAGCAGAGTCTCGTCACGTTCGGCACTCCCCACCGCGCGCACGGCAAGACAGCGCTGAGCATCGAGGAAGACGGCCTCCACGTACGTCCGAACCGCCTCGCGAAATCGATCTCGGCCGACCTGACGATGAACTTCGCATCGTCGACCGGGGCCGGCTTTGCCCAGATTTACGGGATCCACATGAAACACGTCGCCCTGACGAGCCAATCCTTCGTCGGCGCGAGAGACGGACGCGCCCGTCTGCTCGCGAGCTTCGCCGACATCGGCTCACCTCGCATCCTCGTCGAGGCGTGGCAGGAGGGTGACTTCAACGGCGACGGTGTCGTCGAGCCCGAAGAGGAAACCGCCGGCGGTGGCGGTGCCGGCGGCGGCATGACGACGGTGAATCCTCCGCCGATCGCCGCCTTGTTCGCGACGGGCACAGGCGCGCCGCGGCTCGCCGGAATCGACGTAGGTGCTCAGGGCGTCGCGAGTCTCTCGTTCCGCTTCGACCGCCCGGTGGGTCTCCAGCTGATCTAGGGTGAAGAGCTCGTCGGCGACGAGATTCGCATGTCCGCGATCGGCGGTCGGGCCGTCCAGCAACTTGCGGAGGTCACCCTCGGCTCGCAGGGACTCGAGGAATACGTGATCGAATCGCAGACCGTCGTCCACGCACCTGAAGGCGCGACGAAGCTCCCGGGCGACTGCAATGGCGACGACACGATCGACGTGTCCGACCCCGTCTGCCTCCTCGGCCACCTCTTTCTCGGCAGCCCGAGCGAGCTCGGCTGCGGCGACGGTGGTATCGACAACCCCGCGAACGTCGAGCTGCTCGACTTCAACGGTGACGGACGTGCCGACCTCTCCGACGGCATCGCGCAGCTCGATTTCCTCTTCGCGGGCGGACCGCCGCACGCGCTCAGCACGAAGCCCGTCGTGATCGCGGGCTGCGTCGGATCGTCTCTCTGAGCCGATCTGCTCTCGGTTTTCACGAAGCGATCATCGACGTCTCCCGCAGGATCGGATAGCCTGCCAGGAGACCTCGATGCTCGCTTTCGTGTTTCTCGGAGCCGAATCGCGATGAACCGATCGAACGCCTTCGAATCGTTCCCCCCCTCTCGCCGACACGTGTTGTCGTTTGGCGCAAGGACCCTGTCGATCGGCGCGGGTGCTTTCGGTCTCACTCTCCCCGGTCTCCTCCACGCATCCTCTCGAGCGACGCGGCCCGGTGGAACGACAATCGAGCCACGAGCCAAGTCGGTCATCGTCCTCTACCTCAACGGTGGGCCGTCCCAGCTCGACATGTGGGACATGAAGCCCGAAGCCCCGCGCGAGATTCGCGGGACCTTCCGGCCGATTCCGACGAACGTCCCGGGCACGCAGATCTCCGAGCACATGCCGCGCATGGCGCGCCTCGCGGACAAGTACACGATCGTGCGATCGATGACGCACGACGAACCCGATCACTTGCGCGCGGGCTACTGGGTGATGACGGGCGGACGACTGACGCGACCGATCACGGCGTTCAGCGGTGTCGAGCGGCGCGACCATCCGCACTTCGGCTCGGTCGTCGCGAAACACCGCCCCGCGCGCGGCATGCCGTCGTTCGTCGTCCTGCCCGAGTTCGTCTCGCCGCGCGGGGTCGCGCGACCGGGACAGCACGCAGGGTTTTTGGGCTCGCCGTTCGATCCCTACGCCGTGCTCAGCGACCCGAACCTCGCGGCGTACGATCCGGGTCCGATTCGCGGCAGCCTGCGCACGTCGCCCGAGCGACTGCGGACGCGACGTTCGCTGCTCTCACGCATCGAAAGTGCCTCGCCTCTCTCCGAACGCGCCGTCGAGGCGGACGATCTCGTCGGCTTTCGCGAACGAGCGTTCGACTTAGTGACGTCGCAAGGAGCCCGCGACGCGTTCGACGTCGATCGTGAGAGCCCCGCGACACGCGAGCGTTACGGTCGACACATCTTCGGCCAGTCGGCGCTCGTCGCGAGACGTCTCGTCGAAGCGGGCGTGCGCCTCGTGCAAGTCAACTTCGTACGTCGTGACAATGGTCGCGGAGGTCAAGGCTACGACTCCCACTCGGCGCCCGGCTATCCGGCCCACCTCCCGTGGGCGCGCGACGAGCTGCTCCCGCCGACCGATCAAGCCTTCGCGGCGCTGATCGAGAACCTCGAGGAGCGCGGACTCCTCGACGAGACGCTCGTCCTCCTGATGGGCGAATTCGGTCGCACGCCCAAGTTCAACAAGAACGGCGGACGCGACCACTGGGCCGATTGCTACAGTCTCATCCTCACCGGCGGCGGCCTCGCGCGCGGTGGAGTCTACGGCGCGTCAGACAGCACGGCGTCGACGCCGACGCGAGATCCCGTGACCCCGGACGACCTGCTCGCGACGGTCTACTCGCTCCTCGGCATCGACCACCGCCGGTACATGCACGACCTCCAAGGTCGTCCGTTCCATCTCGCGGACGGTGAGCCGGTGCGAGCGCTACTTGCCTGAGGGCTTCCTCGGCAGAGCGGGAGCCTTCGGCCCGCCGAGCAGCTCGAGCATCGATCGCCCCATCGCTTCGCCGATGAGGTAGTAGCTCTCGGCATTGCAGCACCAGTGGTATCGAATCGGCCGGGGAGTGACGTCTCCGGCGCGGAAGAATCCGCGCGTCTCGACGTAGCGAGCGTGCTCACGGAACTCCTTCGACTCCGCGACGGTCTTCTGGGCGTCCATGATCATCAAACGACGATCGATCTTCTGTCCCCAGCCCCCGAATCCGCTCCCGCCGATGACGAAGGGAAGCTCCGGCACGCCGAGGTCTTTGCGCACGTCGCGGATGAAGTTGCGAAGGTTCTCATCGTACGCGAGCGAGTCTTTGCGGCTGCAGCCGTCGTTCCAACCTTGGTGCCAGCCGAAGCCGACGATCTCGTAGCCGCGCCCATCGCAGGCGGGAAAGTCCTCGCCGAGATTCGCGAGCTGCTTTTTCACGGCCGCGATCATCGCGTCGTAGTGATCGCCGACTCCCTTGCCGCGCGGCTTCTTCTCCCCGCCTTTGCCGCTCGCAGGGCCCGAGCTCGGCGGACGGAACGGCCCGGCGAGACTGCAACCGCCCGGCGAGTACTTGATCAAGAGGACCGGCTCCTCGAGATAATCGCCGAGCACCCAACCGAATCCGAGCTCGGGGCCGAACGCCCCACGCGCCGCAAAGCCGCCGACGGTGAGCGGCCCCTTGCTGTCGTAGTACGAGACGAAGACGTCGTCGCGCACTTTCCACTTCGCGTCCTTCGGATCTCCGTCGACGAGATGCACGTAGCGCTTCGCCGAGGACGGGTCGGTCACGAGCGTCGTCAACACGCCCTTCTGACCCGGCTTGCCCTGGATGCGCCCGTGGCCCTCCATGTTGGACTGGCCGGCGAGGACGAAGACCTTGACCTTTCCTTTCGCATCGAGTCCTTTCGCATCGAGGGCGAAGGCCGGTGAGGAGAACGCGAACAGAAGGAGGCCGAGAGAGATACTTCGACTCATGGGAGCACGCTCGGGTTGTCGCCGGAGATTCATGATCAGGTGGCGATTCTAACTCGAGGGTCCGTCAATCGAGAACACGAATACGCTCCTGCGGTTTCGGCACGCGGCACGTCGAGAGCATCTTCGAGACGCGAAATCGGTTCCGAGCGAAGAGACGATAGCCGGTCTCTCGCAACGGCTCAGGAATCGCCCAGAGGAGCGCCCCGACGATCTTCCAAAACCCTCCGAGGTACCAGAGCACGCGGATCACGGCGCTCGAGCGACGGAAGCACCGCCCGCCGGTGAGAAAGACGCCCGTGTCGAGGACCTCACGATCGCGGGCGTCGAGAAGTCGCTCGGCCGTCACGCCCTGAAGTGGCGCGAAGCGGATTTCGCCTTTGTGGTCACGGTCGAGAACGAAACCCACGAGACGGTTGCAGAGTCCGCAGTCTCCGTCGAAAAAGAGAATCGTGCTGTCGTCGAGAGGGTTGTCCGAAGTCTGGACGCTCATCGTTCGCTCCGCCATGAGGTTCTCTGTCGAACAGACAACCGCGCGAACGACAAAAGATTAACGAGCCTTGGGCGCCTTCCACGAGAATTCGAGCTCCGCGCTCTCGATCTCGAAATCGCGGGCGGTCAGGCGAACGACGCCGACGTAGTCCCCGTCCGGCAGCGGCGTCTGAAATCCGAGCGGCCGCTCGCCGCGTTCGGTCCCGTGCCACTTCGTCGGCGGATAAAGTACACCGGCCGGAACGCGCGGATCGGAAGGCGGCGAGGTCCAGGAGATCGTTCGCGTCACCGACCCGTCCTTCGAACGAATGCGCGCTTCGAACTTCGCCGGCCGCCCTCGAAGACGCTTCGGCGCGACCGAACAGTACACCAGCCTGTCACCGTGGATGGCCGCAGCGAGCGCCTTCGCCGTGCCGCACCAGCCGTGGCACATGACGATCGTCGGTAGCTTCTGACCCTCCGAGCCTTTGCGGGAGTAGACCTTTGCCGACATACGCACGCCTTCGCTGTAGATGTCGGCGTCGCGAATCGACAGATCGGCCACAGGATTGAGGAGCCGAGCCTCTTCCTGCGCTCGTGCGTAGGACGCGAAGTCGGAGACGGAGACGGAGACGGAGACGGAGACGGAGAACGCGACCAGTACTATTCGTTCGATCATTCGCTCCCCTTTCCCATGCGATCGAGCTCGTCCTCGCCCGGAAGCCCGAACGAGATCAAGTGGCCCTTCGGCTTCTTCTTGAAGAAGAGCACGCTTCCCGTGCCGACGAAGATGCGTCCTCGCGAGATCGACGGTCCGCACCAGACCGTGCCGATCGAGATCTCCTTGAGCAGCTTGCCGGTCTCGGCTTCGAGAATGACGAGCTTCTCGGAGACCGTCGTCGTGAAACACGCGAGCCCCCCGCCGAGCGCGATGCCGGAGCCGACCGGATCGCCGCTCGGAAAGAGGTAGAGCGTCGACTTGGGTCGCTCGTGACGCCAGCGCTCCGTACGCGTCGATCCGTCGATGCAGACGACGCGCCCGCCCTCGGGCGTGCCGGGATTCTTCGAGCCGAGCTTGAGGAAGTCGGTCGCGTTGGCGAGGACATTCTTGCCGTCGGTCGCACAGCCCGTCTGGATGCCTCCGATGAGGCTCGGAAACGCGATCATGCGCGGATCGGGTCTCGGCCTCGCGGGAAGCTTCGGCTCGCCCTCGAAGACGGGC
>CAYZGY010000325.1:0-8498 GCA_964478085.1 uncultured Planctomycetia bacterium | reverse complement strand
TCGACGCTGCGCTCGAGCTCGCTTTTGCGGGCTGGTAGGGTCGAGTTCCTGGTAGCCGGCAGAGTGTTCTCTCACTCGGCGACGAGCAAGAGGAGAAGGTGACGAGCGTCGCTCCCGGTCTTGATCGATCGGTCGGTGTGGTAGAGTCGATCGATGAGTCGCCGCACGCGAGGAAGAGGCGTCGCGCGCAGCTGTCGTTGGAAACGACTCAAGAAGGGCTTCTTGACGAGACCCTCCCTCATCCAATCGTCGGAGCTCGCGCCTTCGGCCGACATCGCGTGAGCGCGTCGGATCGATCGCAGGCGGGCCAGGAGCGATCCGAGAAGCGGGAGGGCGATCGCGTTGGGGTCGAGCACGAGCGCGCCGGTCTCGTTGTGGTATCCCTTACGAAAGAGGCGATCGACCGCGAGCGTCGTGTCGCGACGTCGTCCCTCGAGGAAGAGATCGACGACGGAGAAGAGACTGTCCTCGCGCAGGTCGCCCGTGACCGCGGTGACGGCTTCGTCGTCGATGCGCGCGCGTCCTTCGGCCGCGAGGAACGTCTTGATCTTCTCGAGCTCCTCGTCGATGACCGAGAGCTCGGACCCGACTCGGTCGTGGAGCGTGTACGCGACCTGCGGCGTGAGCTCGAGCCCCTTCGCCGCGGCGTGGCGCACGACCCACTGCGAGAGCTCGCTGTCCCAGGCCGGGCTGCGCGTGTCCCACGGAGGCGGACGATCGTACGGCTGCGGGCAGTTGACGATCCAGCCCGACTTCGCCAGCGTCTTGACGAACTTGGTGCGCTTGTCGAGCTTGCCCCGCAGCTCGATGACGAGACGTCCGGCGGCGAAGCCCTCCTCGAGGAAGGGCTCGAGGCTCTCCCGGTGAATCTTGAGAAACGCGTCGCCGCGCTCGATGACGACGAGCGTCAGCGGGGAGAAGAACGACGGCGTGCGGAGATCGTCGAGCACCTCGTGGAGAGGCAGATCGCTCTCCTTGCTCTCGTTCTGCGGTCCCTGGAGTCGTCGAACCTGCGGCGACTCGGCGCCGAAGAGCTCCGACGTGAGGCGCGCGACGACCTGGCTCTTGAAGAACTGCGCGTCGCCCGCGAGCACGACGATGCTCGGGATCGACTTCCACGACTTCTTCGAGAGGAGGTCGTGGCAGCTCAGAGTGGTCGTGGGCTTGCGAGAGGCGGCCAAGGCATTCGGTCCTAGGGTGGATTCGCTGTCCGATTCCAGAAGGTCGGGATCAGGACCTCGAGTGTACCGAATGGACGACTCGCAAGCACTCGTTCGTCACCATCTCGAGCCCTATCTCGTCGGCGAGCTCGACCGCCGCCGGCGACGAGACCCCGAGCTGGAGCCAGACCCGCTGCAGTCCGAGCGCGGCGCACTCGCGCAGAAGATCCGGGACGGCGTCCGGGCGACGGAAGACGACGACGAGGTCGATCTCCGTGCGGATATCTTCGGGGATCTCCGACAACGACGGGTAGCAGGGCGAGTCGAGGACGACGTCGTGGTCAGGATGGACCCCGACGATCTCGTAGCCTCGCGAGATCATGTACTGCGAGACTGTGTGCGAGTCGCGGAAGGGCGACTGTGACAGGCCGACGACGGCGAGCTTGCGAGACTCGTCGAGAAAGCGCGTCGAGAGAGAGGGATCGTAGCCGGGCATCTCGTCTCCGGTCCTCAACCGCCGAACTGCCGCAGGATCCGAAGCACTTCACTCGGATCCTCGATCGACATCAGCTCGTCGATCGTGTCCTGATCGAGCAGCGCTTCGGCGAGCGACTTGTAGACCTTCAGGTAGGTTCGATCGTCGTGCGGCGGAGCCGCCATCGCGAAAAAGAGGTGGACCGGCTCCTCGTCGGGCGCGTCGAAGGGAAGCCCCTCGCGCGAGCGTCCGAAGGCCATCGTGAAGGACTTCGCCTGCATCGTGCGAACGTGTGGAATCGCGAGTCCTTGGCCGAGCGCCGTATTGACCCGCTTCTCGCGGTCGATGAGATTACGACAGAGGCGCCGAGGGTTCGAGATGCGCCCGCCGGCGTCGAGCATTCCCGCGAGCTCTTCGATGACTTCCTCGGTGACGCGACGCGTGTTACGTTTTCCAAAGGGCTCGAAGTCCGGATCGTTCTCGGCGTCGGGCGGTTCGCAGCGCGTCTCGAGGTCGAGGCGAATCGATTCGGGGGAGAGGAAACGGCGGAAGTTCACGGCACGGAAGTCTCTTGGAAACCGAGAATTATAGGGCTCGAGAGCCCCTCGCGGTACCGTTGACTTGCCCCGACGATCGAATTAACATGCGACCGCGGCGTGGGTGCCGCGCAGCACGAACATCCGTGCCCCCGTAGTCTAATGGATATGACACGGCGCTCCGGACGCCGAGGTTGGGGTTCGATTCCCTACGGGGGTACCATTTTTTGCCCGCGATCACGGAGCGCGAGAATTCGCGGATTGTCGGGGCGAAACGAGGGGCTATGCTGATCCTGTAGCAAGGAAGGTCCCGTGGCCGTCGATGGCCGATTTCGAGGCGCGTGGGACGATGCAGACCCCATCCCGGAGCGTTGCGGAAAGATGACGAGCAAGATAATCGTCAGTGTGATCCTCGCATTCGCAGTGGGCGGAGTAGCCGTCGTCAGTCTGTCGGATACGGGTGATTCTTCGGCTCAGGATTCTGCGGCGAGCGAGCGATTCCTCGCGGAGATCACCGCGCTGCGCTCGGAGTTCTCCGAGGGACTCGCGGGAATCGATGAGCGTCTGAGCTCGCTCGAGAGCCTCTCGCGCGACCAGGGGGACATGTTGGCCCGTGTCGAGCGTGCTCGCGCAGCTTCGGCACCCGTTGCCATCGCCGCGAAGAGCGGAGAGAGCGGCGAGGCTGGCGAGGGCGTATCCATCGACGATCTTCAGGGGCTCGTCGCCGCCGTGCTTCAGCAAGAGCGGGAAGTTCAAAGTGCCGAACGCGAACGTCAGCGTGAGGAGTTCCTCGAGCGCGCCGAAGAGCGTCGCCGCCGGATCGAGGCGATGAGTGAGGGCCCCTACGATCGTTACAACCTCAAGGTCAATTCGCTCGGAAACATCCTCGGTCTGAACGACAATCAGAAGCAGGCCTACTTCGAGCTCGCGAGCGCTTATCGCGGAAAGCTCGACGAGGGCATGAAGGAGCTTCGTGCCAAGGCGGAGGCTGAGCGAGAAAACCGTGAGCAAGAACGCGGCGAAGACGGCCGGAGAGATCGACGGCGAGGCGGATTCGGTCGTGAGGGGTTCTCCCAGTACCGGGAACTGCGATCGAATCTCGACAAGGAGTTTCAGGCCGGGGTCGGGCAGCTGTTCAATGCACAGCAGCTCGAGACTTTCAACGAGCTTTCGAGCGACGCGCGTAGCTTCTCGGATCGCGACGAGGTTCGTGCTCCCGGTGAGGAGTCGAGGCGTCGCGGCGGTTTTGATTTCGGAGGCGGACGAGGCCGCGGCTCGAGCGGGCGCCGTGGCCGTTGACCCGGTGATGAGGCGCGCGCGATGAGCGAAGCGCCTCGTCCCTCCGACTCGACGTGCTGGACGCTGATCCAGAGCGCTGCGGCCAATCCTGGTGACGATCGGGAGACCTTCGCGCGTCGCTACGTATCCGTCGTCCGAGCGTACCTCGCGCACCGCTGGCGAAAGTCACGACTCATCGAAGAGCTCGACGATGTCGTGCAGGAGGTCTTCATGGAGTGCTTTCGCGACGACGGCGTCCTCGATCGCATCCAGCAGGATCGCCCGGCGAGCTTTCGTGCTTTCCTCTACGGCGTGACGCGTCACGTGGCTCTGCGTGCCGAACGTCGAATCGGCAAGCAAGGCGAAAGGCAACGTGGCGGCGGCGTAGAAGCCGACGAGTTCGAGTCCGAAGACGCGTCGATGTCCCGCGTCTTCGATCGCTCCTGGGCGATCACGCTCATGCGGCAGGCCGGAGGACTTCAAGAGGAGCGCGCGGCTCAGGACCCTCGCTTGCGGCGACGCGTCGAGCTCCTGCAGCTTCGCTCGCGTGAGAGCCTTCCGATCCGCGACATCGCGAAGCTTTGGGACGAGGACGCAGCCTTCGTTCACAAGGAATATGCTCGAGCTCGTGCCGACTTTCGTTCGGCGCTCTGTGAGGTTCTCGCGTTTCACTATCCCGGTCGCACGGCGGCCGAGATCGACGAGAAGTGCATTGAGCTTCTCGAGCTTCTCAAGTCTTGAGGCTGCCATGAGCGAAGAATCGAAACGAAGCGTCGACGACGAATCGCCTGGCCCGGGCGACGAGATCTCCGTACCGGACAGTTCCGTCGAGGAAGCGCTCGACGGAGGCATCGCGGCGGCATTCGGATTCGATTCGACTGTCGATAACCCGACGACGCAGAGTGTCCTCTTGCGTCTACGGGAAGACGGCACGGTTCCGCGGATCTCGCTCCGCCAGACCGAGGAGGAGCCCTCGCCCGTCACCCTTCGCAAGGGCGTAGAAGGCGGCGATGAGACGTGGGCGGTCGGACGCTACCAGATCGACGGCGAGATCGCCCGCGGCGGCGTCGGCGCGATCTTCAAGGCGCGCGACGTCGACCTCGGGCGCGAAGTCGCGCTCAAGGTCATCCGTCAGACGCACCAGCGCAACCCCGAGCTGGTCCGTCGCTTCCTCGAGGAAGCCCAGATCGGTGGCCAGCTCCAGCACCCGGGCATCGTCCCGATTCACGAGGTGGGTCTCCTCGGTGACGATCGACCCTACTTCGCGATGAAACTCGTCAAGGGGCAGACGCTCGGCGAGCTTCTCGAAGCGCGCGCGAATGCGGAGGAGGATCGACAGCGGTTTCTCGTCGTTTTCGAGCAAGTCTGCCAGACGCTCGCATACTCGCATACGCGCGGCGTGATCCATCGCGATCTCAAGCCCTCGAACGTCATGGTCGGTGCCTTCGGTGAGGTCCAGGTGATGGACTGGGGACTCGCGAAGGTGCTCCCGAAAGGCGGGGTTGCCGACGACGTGCGAACGACGCGACCGGTGAATCTCGAGCTGCCTCCGGAGGAAGAGTCCGAGAGCGAATCGGACGACGTGATTCGGACGATGCGTTCGAGTCGCCACGGCACGACCTCGGTCGCCGGGTCGGTCATGGGAACGCCCGCGTACATGCCTCCCGAACAAGCGAAGGGCATCGTCGACGAGCTCGACGAGCGTTCCGACGTTTTCGGGTTGGGAGCGATGCTCTGCGAGATTCTCACGGGAAAGCCGCCGTACGTCGGCAAGGACATCGAGGAGATTTTCGAGAAGGCGCGTACAGGTGATCTCGAGGGGGCGAAGGAGCGATTCGCGGCGTCTTCGGTGGACCCCGAGCTCGTCGAGCTCTCTCTCGACTGTCTCCGCTTCGAGAGGAACGATCGTCAACGAAATGCTCTCGTCGTTTCGAAGCGCAGCCGCGCTTATCTGGAGTCGACCGAGCGTCGAGCCGAAGAGTTGAAGATGCGTGCCGCGCGCACACGTCTCAAGCTCGTGATCTCGCTCCTCTTGCTTGCCCTGGTCGTGCTGTCGACGGGGGGCTACGTCGTTGTCGACCGGGAACGCAGGGCCCGCGAGGACGAGACGAAGGCCGCCGTGTCGGATGCTCTGGCCCGCGCCGCGTTGCTGCGTGCCCGTGAGGACTTCACTCGGGACGCGAGTTTGTGGGACGCCACGCTGACGGAGATTCGACGCGCCGAAGACCTGGCACGCGAAGCCGGGCACGAAGTCCTGCTCTCCGAAGCCGAGAAGGCGCGTCATGAAGTCGACCGTGAAGTGCGTGACCATCGAATGGTCGCGGAGCTCGAGCGTCTGCGGGCGGAGCGGGAGAACGAATCGGAGGAGCTCCAGCTCCGCTTCGCCGAGGCGTTTCAGAACTACGGCATCGACGTTCTCGGCGTGGAAGTGAAGCGAGTGGCTGCGCAGATCGGCGAGAGCGCGATTCGTCAAAACCTCGTTCTCGCGGTCGATCATTGGATCGTCTCGATCGGTCGTTCTCGCAGCGATCGCACGGCCGACCGGCTGCGAGAGATCGCCCAGCTGGCGGACGACGACGGATGGCGGCAGAGGCTCCGAGACGCCGCTCGCGAACGTGACAGGGAGAAGCTCGTACGACTTGCTGCTGAGGTCGAGTCGAAGTCGCTCGCTCCATCGACGTTCGAGGTTCTCGCCTTCGCCCTGCGCGACCTACGCGAGGGCGAAAAGGCCGCGCGTGTCTGGCGTCGTGCGCAAGAGCTCCACCCCGGCGATTTCTGGATCAACTCCCGTCTCGGCGATCAGCTACGATACGAGGAGAAGGCGGTGGAAGGACTGCAGTACGCGAGGGCAGCGGTCGCCTTGCGTCCCCGAAGCTCCTACGCGAGGTACAAGCTGGGTTCGGCGCTCATCGAGGCAGAGGCCGCGCTCGAGGCCCTCATCGAGTTTCGACGGGCGATCGAGCTCGCGCCGGGGCAAGACTACGAGAGTCCGTTCAATCCGTACCGAAAAGCGGCCAAGCTCATCGGCGAATTGACGGAGCAGCTTCCGAAAGCAGAGCTCGAGCATCTCGGGAAGCTGCTCGACGAAACGATCTCGATCTCTGCGCGGGCCGGATCGCGAGCCAAGCGTGATCGAGGATTGCTACTCGCCGAGATAGATTTCGCGCTCGGAAATCGTCGTGAGGCGATCCTCGGCCTCGAGAGGCTCACTCGTCAGGATCCGCGTTCTCGGCGCCCGTCCGGTCGTCGAGGCTCGAGGTCCGGTTCGTCCGTCGGCGAATCGCTCGATCGCATGCGTGAAGCGGTTCTTCCCGACCTGGTGACCTTCGCGTCGATCGATCTCGCGTTCGATCGGGTGCAGTCGAATCCGAGCGAGGAGACCGAGAAAACCCTCGACGATTTCGTCCGTCTTCACGCGGAATCGCGAGGTCGATCGACGCGATCGCGTCGACTTTACCTCGAGGGACGCCGACTCGAGTCGATGGGGGATCGCCGAGCCGCGACGCAGAGGTTCGTCGAGTGCATCACGCTCACCGAGTCCGATGCCTCGGGCGGAGAGCCGGCTCCCACTCTGCGCCTCGCGCGAACGCTTCGTGACGCCGGCGACCCGGCTTCGGCCGAGCAGGCACTTCGTCGCGGGCTCTCGCGGCCGGGCGTACGCAGTCGTGATGTTTGGAATCTTTGGACGGTCATCTCGTTCGTCGATCTCGGGCGCGCCCCTTCCCAGCTGGCCCCTTTTCTTTCGAGTCTCGACTCCGGCGGCGACGATCGATCCTACGAAGCGCTCTCGTGGCTCGTGACCGCACTCGCAGCCCACAGACCCCTTCGAATCAACTGCGCAGGTGCGGAGTATACGGACGATAAGGGGCAAGTTTGGGCGTCGGATCGTTTCTATTCACGCCCGAACCACTCCTTCGGTCCCCGAGGATGGAGCTCGCCGAAGGGCGAGGCCGCGCTACGGTCGACGGCTCATTGGTTTTCTTCACGGCGTTACGGGCCACGAGCTGGCTATGAGATTCCGCTCCCACGCGGGAGTTATCGGATCCGCGTATTCGAGGCCCTCGCTCCCTGGCGACACGGCCGGGAGGAGGAGAGGCCCTTCGTGCTTCGCGTCGAGGGGCAGTCCCTCTCGGTCGACGGCGACGTCGGCCAGATCGACGTGGAGGTCGTCGACGGAATCCTCCAGATCCAGGCGCTCGAGAGCCATACGGCAGCGATCGAGGTCACTCCGTTGAAATCCTGAGGAATCGGGATCCTGACGAATCGGGATCCCGACGAGTCCGGAGCGGATTCCGGCAAGAAATCGGGGCGAAATCCGGGTGGGTGGCGATCACTGGGCAGGGGGGACAGGTGTCTTCGGCGGAAGCGCGTCCCCGGTGTCTCAGCTTTCAACGCGAGAGTACGATGAACAAGCTCGAGGTCGCTCTGCCGGTCAGTTTCTTGCTTCTGGCCGCCGTGTGCTTCTTTCTCTTACGAGATTCGGGCACGGATCTGGAGCTCGACGTTCCTCAGGAGGACTCCGTCCTCGGCGAGGACGTCGGAAACCGGGCGGACGCGGGGCGTGACGAAGGTGAGCGAGACTCCGGCGTCGCTGTCGAGACTGCCGCGACCCTCGAGGACGTGGCAACGGCCGAGCCCGAATCGTTGACTGGTCCGACGCTCTCCGGGATCGTCCTCGACGACTACGCCATGCCGCTCTCCGGCGCGACAGTAGCCCTCGTTCGCGAGTCCTCGACTCGCTCCCCTTTCGACCGCATGCGTAGCGGAGATCGAACAGCGATGATGGCGATGATCATGGACCGACAGGGTGGTGTGCATGACTCGAAGCAGCGCGAACTCCTGCGGCGAAACCTCGTCGCTCGTGTCGCGACGGACTCCGAGGGTCGATTCGCGTTCGCGATCGACGCGCTCCCGAAGGGCGAGTATCGAGTTCTCGCGCAGCACACGAGTTTCGCGGCCGATAGCGAGTCGTGGTCGTGGAGCCCCGAGTCATCGGGCCTCGATTTTAAGCTCGGCCCCGGCCGCGGGCTCGCGGGCCTCGTCGTCGCC
>CAYZGY010000324.1:1551-8500 GCA_964478085.1 uncultured Planctomycetia bacterium | reverse complement strand
GACCGGCATCGTACGTCTGCGCGAGCGCGTCGCCGCGGCGAAGCTCCCGGACGAGGCCCGCGCCGAAGCGGTGCGTGAGATCGACCGTCTCGAACGCATGCCGTCGGCGTCACCCGAGACCGGCACGCTGCGCGAGCACCTCGAGTTCTTGCTCGCGCTGCCGTGGAAGAGCGAGCGTACGAGGGACATCGACGTCGCCGCCGCGCGAGCGATCCTCGACGAGGACCACTTCGGCCTGAGCGAGGTGAAGACTCGGGTTCTCGAGTTCCTCGCCGTCCGCAAGCTGAATCCGGACGCGCCGGCGCCGATCCTTTGCCTCGTCGGACCACCCGGCGTCGGCAAGACGTCGATCGGCCGCTCGATCGCGCGAGCGATGGGACGCGAGTTCGACCGCATCAGCCTCGGCGGGCTCCACGACGAGTCAGAGCTGCGCGGACACCGGCGCACGTACGTCGGAGCGATGCCCGGCCGCGTCTTGCAGTCCGTCCGGCGTGCGGGAGTCTCGGATCCCGTGCTGCTTCTCGACGAGATCGACAAGCTCGGTCGCGACTTCCGCGGTGATCCGTCCGCGGCGCTGCTCGAGATTCTCGACGCCGAGCAGAACAGCACGTTCCATGATCACTACCTCGGCGTGCCGTTCGATCTCTCGAACGTCGTCTTCGTCGCGACGGCGAATTCGCTCGAGGGCATCCCGGCGCCTCTGCGCGATCGTATGGACGTCGTGCGCTTCTCGGGATACTCGGGAACGGAGAAGCGCGAAATCGCGCGCCGGTACCTCTGGCCACGGAAGGTCGACGAGGCCGGAATCGATGCGACGAGGTGCTCGATCGAGGACGAGGCTATCGACGAGGTCGTGCGTGGCTACACGCGAGAGGCTGGTGTGCGAGAGCTCCACCGACGCCTCGGTGAGGTCACGCGAAAGATCGCGCTCGAGTTCGCCGAAGGCGCGAAAGATGGCGTCACGGTAACCAA
Organism: uncultured Planctomycetia bacterium; assembly: GCA_964478085.1. Classification (GTDB taxonomy): domain Bacteria; phylum Planctomycetota; class UBA8108; order UBA8108; family UBA8108; genus CAYMLL01. The sequence goes on along the minus strand of CAYZGY010000324.1, from coordinate 7,528 downwards.
GGCGCGTGCTGAGGATCTCCTCGGGCCCGCGAAGTTCGTCGACGAGGCTCGTCGTGAGAATCTCCCGACGGGTGTCGCGCGAGGGCTCGCTTGGACGCCGGTCGGCGGAGAGCTGCTCTACATCGAGACGAGCTGTCTGCCGCACGGAGACGGCATGGCGATGACGGGAAAGCTCGGCGAGGTGATGCGAGAGTCGGGAACGACGGCGCGCAGCTTCGTTTGGGCGCATGCCGAGAGGCTCGGCATCGACCCGCGCGTCTTCCAGTCAGGAGGAGTCCACCTCCACGTTCCTCACGGAGCGATACCGAAGGACGGACCCTCGGCCGGTGTGACGATCGCGACCGCGCTCGTCTCGCTGTTGACGGGAAGAGCGATCCGACCCGACGTCGCCATGACGGGCGAGGTGACGCTCACCGGACTCGTCCTCCCCGTCGGCGGGATCAAGGAGAAGCTCCTCGCGGCGAAGCGAGCCGGCGTCGAACGCGTCGCCCTGCCTGGTCAAAATCGTCGCGACGTCGGCGTGCTCGACGCGAGCGTGACCGACGGCCTCGAGATCCTCTTCGTCGAAACGATGGACGAGCTCCTTGCGGAAGTCCTCGAAGGAGAGACGACTCCGCAGACTTCACCGACCGACCTCCGAGTCGCTGGCTGATCTTGGACTCCTACTCCGCGGGACCCGCGACGCGTTATCCTTCCGGCCCGGGCATTCGGGCTGAACGTGTCGCGGGATCCCTTTGATGGGGGCTCAACGCTTCTTGACCACCATCAACGTCACGTCATCCGCTGCCGGCTCTCCTGCCGTGAACCTGTTCCACTCGTCGATGATCTTGTCGTGGATCGTTTCGGCGGAGTGGGCTCGCTCTTCTGTGACGATTCGTTCGAGGCGTTCGAGGGAGAAGAACTCTCCGTCGGGGCTGCGAGCCTCGGTGACGCCGTCGGAGTAGAGGACGAGGACGTCGTCGGTCTGGAGATCGGTGCGGTCGGATTGGTAGGTCGCTTCCTCGAGCATGCCGAGGATCGTTCCTCCGGCGGGCAGGCGTTGGGTTTTGCCGGCCTGCTTGACGACGATCGGCGGATTGTGCCCTGCGTTGATGTAGGCGAGCTCGCCGTTTCGTCGAAGCACGGCGAAGACGAGTGTGACAAACTTCTCGTCGCCGGAGCGGGAGAGGAGATGGGCGTTGAGACGTTGCGCGACCTCGCCGAGCTCGGCGGCGTCGGTCGGGAGATCGGTGAAGGCGTGGAAGTGGCCGTCGAGCATCGCCGAGAAGATCGCGGCAGGGACTCCCTTGCCCGAAACGTCGCCGACGAGCACGCCGAGACGTCTCTCGCGCGGGAAGTAATCGAGCACATCGCCGCCGACCTCGAGACTGCTCGCCGAGGTTCCGCAGAGCTCGACCCATTCGCTCTCGAACGCGCGAGCGGGGAGAAAGTTCTCCTGAATCTCGCGGGCGAGACGCATCTCCTCATCGATGCGACGCTTCTCGAGCGAGACTTCGTAGAGGCGCGCGTTGACGATCGCCTGAGCGGCTTCGCCCGCGAGTGACTCGAGCGCGTGGAGGAGCTGCTCGGAGAAGGGGTGACCTGTCTGACGGCTGTCGACGTAGAGAACCCCGAGAGGCTTCGGTGCGCCCTGCTGATCTTTGACGCGACGGCGCGAAGCGAGCGGCACGCACATCGCGCTCCGGACCCCTATCTTGATCGTCGCGCTGTGATCACCGACGTGCGAGTCGTCCAGAAGGTCCTCGAAGATCAGCCCCTTGCCCGTCGATAGCACGTCGTCCGGAATCTTGCGGCTGATCTCGAGACCTTCGGCCTCCACCTCGCGACCGTCGGCCGTTCGCGCGATGACGAGGCTCAGCTCTTCGTCCTCGAGCAGCAGAATCATGCCGCGTTCTGCCGCCGCGAACTCGATCGATCGCTCGACGACAAGAGCGAGGACGTCGTCGAGGACGAGCTCCGAGTTGAGCTGAAGGAACGTATCGAGGAGATTCGCGAGACTCTTGATCTCTCGACCTGCATCGTCGGCCGGCAGCTCGTGGATCGTCGAGTCCGGATTCATGCCTCCCGTCGAAGGGTGACTGACCGACGCGAAGAGCTCGGGAGCGCCGGGTTTTCCGAGGCGGATGACGTCGCCGTCGCGGAGCTCGTGCGGAGCGCCGATCTTCTGATCGTTGACGATGACGCCGTGGCGGCTTTCGCGGTCGTTGATCGTCCAGCCGACGCTCGAGCTGCCCGCCGGTGGGGGCGTGAGCGTCGCGTGGAAGCGAGAGACGACCTGCGAGTCGAAGACGAGCGCGTTGGCGGGATCCCTGCCGAGGTCGATCGGACCGTCGGAGTCGAGGGCGAAGCTGCGGAAGTCGCCCTGGAGGTCGTGAAAGCGGAGAGTCACGCGTGCCGGTGCTGGTGACTCCGACGTGGTGGTCTCGCCGTCACCGACAGCCGCGGCACGAGAGGGCTCACTGGACCTCTCCGAGATTCGTTCTGCGGCGTCGAGGAGTGCGTCGTGCGTCACTTCGCCCAGGAGGTAGTCGCTCGCTCCCGAGCGGAGGCTCCCGACAACGGCGTCGGCACTCTCGGGACCTCCGATGGCGACGATCGTCGCGAAGTGTTTCGCGGTCTCACGAACGATCGAGGCGCCGATGCTCGTGTCGACGAAGATCGCGTCGTGTGACGGCGTGCTCAATCCGTTCCAGAGAGTCGCGCGCTTCCGAACGCCGACGACCTCGACGTTGTGCCCAGCCCCGCCGAGCGCCTCGTGGGCGAGCGCGGCGATTCGTGCATCGTCGGTTATGAGCGCGAGCTTCAGGGGAAGGGTCCTCTTCGCGAATACTGCAGCAGGATCGATCGCGCCATGATCGCGCATCGGGGCAGTGTTCGCCAGGGGCATAGGTGATAGGATACTCGCGGACGAAAGGCACAGATGGAATGAGCACGAGTCGAATTTTCATGAGCGTCGGCGCGCTCTGCGGCTTCGTAGGCTACGTCGCGACCAGAATGACCGAGGATGCCTGGGCGCGTGGGCTGTTCATTGGCGGAACCGTCTTCGCTGCCGTGATGTTCCTCATCGTGCCCAAAGGGCGGAGCGCCGCCGTCGATCCCGGAGGGTACGTCATCGCCACCATTCCCGAGAACATCGGGCCGATGGAGCGTGGCGCGAAGTACGAGGATCCGCTGGACGAGCTGCTCGAGGAGCACGGGATCGGCGAGATTTCGGGCGGGGGCTCGTCGATCGATACGGAGGCCGGCGAGATCGAGTATGTCGATATCGAAATCGACCTCACCGATCTCGACAAGGGCATCCCGCTCGTGCGGGAGACGCTTCGACGGCTCGGCGCTCCACCCGGGTCGACACTCTCTTTCGATCGACACGGCGTGTCTATCGAGCTCTTGATCCACGACGACGAGTCTTCGGTTATTTGAGCTGCTTGGGCTTGAGCCCGAGCTTCTCGAAGCGTCGGTAGACGCTGCGGGTCGTCTTGCCGAGCTCCTTCGCGATCGCGGCGAGGTCACCCGTGTGCTTCTGGTAGAGGTAGCGCAGGTGCGATTCTTCGAGGCGCAATTGAAGCTCGTCGAATCCATGGCGCTTGAAGAGGTGCGCCGGGAAGAGCTCTTCTTTTGTCGCGTGGCCGAGGGCGCGCTCGATGTCGTCCCAGGTGATCTCGTCGGCGTCGCATTCAATCGCGAGCCGGCGGAGCAGCATCACGAGCTCGCGAACGTTTCCCGGCCACGAGTGCTCGAGGAGCCGATCGACCGCGCTTTTCGAGACCGAGATCGGACCTTCGGGAACTCGCGACGCGAAGAGATCGACGAGATGCGGCAGGTCTTCAAGGCGATCTCGCAGCGGTGGGACCTCGAGTCGCGCTCCGCCGAGGCGAAAGAAGAGGTCCTCGCGGAATTCGCCGTTCTCGACGAGGCTGTCGACGTTCGGTCCGCTCGACGCTACGAACCGAACGTCGAGATCGACGGATCGCGTGCTGCCGAGAGGGCGGACGTTTCGCGATTCGATGATGCGAAGGAGCCGCTGCTGGATGGCCGGATCGAGCTCGCCGACGGACTCGAGGTGAAAGGTTCCGCCCTGCGCTTGAAACAGAAAGCCCGTGCGTGTCTGGTCGGCGCCACTGAACGCGCCTTGCCGAAATCCGAAGAGGTCGGCCTCGAACAAGTCCGCGGGTATCGCGCCGCAGCTCTGCACGACGAACGGAAAGGACGCTCGCGGCCCCGCGCGATGGAGAAGCCGCGCGACGTGGTCTTTCCCCGTACCCGACTCGCCGACGATGAGGACGGGGAGATCGGAGCGCGCCAGTCGACCGATCTGGACGAGTAGCTGCTTCATCGACGGACTCTCCGCGACGAAATCTTCGTGCCAGCGGTCACTCCCGAGGCTCGCCGTCGCGATCTCGTCTTGCCTGCGCGCGAGCTGTTCGAGCGCGCGCGTTCGCTCGAGTGAAGCCGTCGCTGCGTGATCACGCGTGAGGGGCTGGATCGGTCGTGCGTCACCCTTCGCGGCTCCACTCGTGGCGAGGTCCTCGACGGAGGCGATCACCGGCGAACAGTGTGCGGCAAGGCGGCGTGCGACGTCCTCGACGAGCGCGCACTCGGATCCGTCGAGCTTGCGGTCTTCGGGGAGAGCGAGCTGTAGCCAGCCGAGCGTCGCTCCGCGAGCTCGTAGTGGAGCGGTCACTCGGCGTTCGAGGGAGTGCTTTTGCGATGCCTTGGACGACTTCGACCTCCACCGGGTCAGCAGGCGGGAGGCTTTTCCTTCCCCGAGGATGTCCACGCGGGCGGTGGATCCTCCCAGGTGAGTCGCCAAGGTTTCGAGAGCGTTTTCGAGCGCGAGCTCGAGTCGCGGCTCGTTCGCCAAGAAGCCGGCGATCTTGGCGGCCGCAGTCGCCTCGACCGCATCGAGATTCGTTCGCTCGAGTGGGGGAGCCAGCGCCGAAAGGCCGAGACGTGCCCAGGTGTCCGGTCTCGATCGACGTCTCGCGGGGGACGTGAGTCCGGTGGTCGCGCTCCGGCGTTCGGCCGCGCGAGCCGACGTCGCGCTCTTGCGAGCGGATGCGAATTCCCCCTGCCACGTGAAGAGCGACGCGCGCAGCGCCTCGAGCTCGGCGCGAAGCGGGGCACGCTGATCGAGCCGCGGATGCGCACCGGCGTGTGCCAGCAGGTCGCGGAGCTCGACGGGAACTGCGCCAACCGCGCGAGAGCTCGCGAGACGAATCAAGCCGAGGCGCGCCTCGAGCAGGACTTTTCGCAAGGTCGCGTTTCGTGGGAGCTCACGGTCGATCTCCTCGAGGCGGATCTTCGCGAGCGCTTTCAGTCGCTTCTGAGCCGCGGAAGGATCACCGGAGCGCAGGTCGAGGTCGATCGATCGGAGCGCGCACTCGAGTTGTGCGGTCCGGTAGGTCGTCGAGGCGAGCATCGACTCCACAGCCTCGAGTCGCGCGCGCGCTTCGTCGTGATCTCCGGATTCGAGCGCCGATGTCGCGACGTAGATTTCGTTCCACTCGCGAAGGAGATGCGCGTGGCCGCGTTCCTCGTCGAACGCGTCGCGCAGCTCGCGAGCGCGCTCCGGGAAACCCGACGAGGACTCGACGAGAGCTAATCGTGCGAGGCGCGCGGGCTCGAGCGGGGACCCCGAGAGATGGTCGCTCAAAAGTGTGCGCGCGATATGCCAGTGACCGCGCTCGATCTCCGTCTCCGCGCGATAGATGCGCGTGAATCGAGTGAGGAACGCGTCCCCGGCGTCTTCCGAGAGTCGCTCGACACGCTCCCAGTCTTCGGGCTCGGCGGATCCGTCGAGCATGTCGACGAAGGTTCGCGTGTACGCGTGGCCGATCTCGAGTCGTTTCGACTGGGGGAGCGAAGGCTCGGACTCGCAGCGACACAGGCTTTCGCGCGCAGCTTCGAGCTCGCCGCGCTTCGCGCGAATCTGTGCGACGTTGAGGAGGATCGTAACGACAGCCGTGCCCGTGCGGAG
>CAYZGY010000324.1:0-1541 GCA_964478085.1 uncultured Planctomycetia bacterium | reverse complement strand
AACGTCTCGAGCGCGTCGTCGAAGCGGTTTTCCAGATCCAGAGCGAGTCCGAGGTTGTTGAGGAGGATCGCCGTGTTGTTCGGGAGAACGGCTCGCGACGCTTCCTCGAGGCCGCGCTCGAGCCAGGTGAGCGCCTCGGCTCCCTCGAACCGCCGAATGTGGATCTGTCCGAGGACGCTGTACAGATTCGGCGTCGGCGCGAACGCATCGCTTCGCAGCGATTCGGGCAGATCGTTCCAGCGTCGCAGGCCCTCCGTGGCGAGGGCGAGCGCCTCGTCGCTCTCCTGAGCCCAGTGGCAGAGAACGGCCTTTTCGGCATAGACGCGCGCGACTTCGGGCACTCGAAGGTCGTCGTCGATGATCTCGATGCACGCGTCGAGCAGCTCGCGGGCTCGCTCCGTCTCGCCGAGTCGGTGAAGTGCCGTCGCGAGCTTCGATCGGGCGCGGAGCGACGCTCGGGCGTCCTTGCCGTCGGTCTTCGTCACGACGATCTCGCGAACCTCGGCGCACTCGTCGAACCGTCCGTCGTTCTCGAGATCGTCGCCGGCCGCTTCGAGGAGGCGCAGCTCGTTCTCGAGGGTGGTCTCGGGAAGCGCAGCGGCTCGGCGCAGAACCGATGCCGCGTCGCGTTCTCCTCCCCAGCCGCGATCGGGGGGCGAGGCGAGAAACTCGAGGCTCGCTTCGACGGCGCGCGTGCCGTCGCCGGCGACGAGGAAGTGCTCGGCCGACTCGAGCAGGTGCTCCGGTGAGTCGTGAAGCGCCTCGGCGAGAACGCGATGGGCGTCCGCGAGCTCGACTTCGTCGATCGCTTCGTCGATCGCGTCTCGAATCGAGTCGTGAACGAGGCGCAGCGCGTCACCGCTCGGTGCAAGAAGACCGAGTTGGCGAAGCCGATCGCGGCGTCTCGTCGCTTTCGTGGTCTTCACGTCGAGGAACCGTGCCGCCTCGACCGGACTCGCCGGGCGTTCGAGAGCGCGTAGGATCACGAGGAGACGACGTAGCGAGGCATCGAGTTGCTCGATCGTGCCCGCCACCGAGCTCTCCGCCGTTTCGTCGTCGAGGCCGGCGGCTTCGACGAGACTGCGCAGGAAGAAGAACGCGTGGCCGCCCGTCTCTTCGTGAAGCCGCTTCTTGAGGTCGCGAAGCTTCGCCTTCGAGAGACTCTGGTCGAGCCCGGCAATTTCGAGGCGAGTGCTGTCGCGCGCGCTAAGTGGGCCCGGCGAGATCTTCAGAGGGGCGTGCTCGAACCGAGCCACCACGGAGGCGAAGTCCTTCGCCTCGGCATCACGCAGCGTGACGACGACACCGCCCTGTGCGATCTTGCGCGTTTCGATTTAGCGCAGGATCTCGAAGACGAGCTCTTGGCTCGCGAGAGAGGCATCGTCGAAGTCATCGACGAAAACGACGAGGGCTTCCTCCTCGATCCAGTCGGCGACCTGTTTCGCGGCGAAGCGCACGAGGCTTGCGCGCAGATCGCCCTCGGGAGACCGTGCGAGGAGCTCTCGACTCTTCTGGGAGTGTTTCCGACGGCCGGCAAGCAC
>CAYZGY010000323.1:3373-8519 GCA_964478085.1 uncultured Planctomycetia bacterium | reverse complement strand
GGAGGCCACCGGTCGCTTCCTTCGGGTAGCGCGCTATGAAGGGTAGGGTGGCGTCGTCGTCGAGAATTTGGATCGCCGCTTCGACCTGCGCCACGCGCACGCCGAGCTCCTCCGCGATCCTTTCGGCTATCGATTTCACGAATTGAGCTCCTTCACAGCTTGTCTTTCGTAAAGCCGGAACGAATATCGATAGACGTTGCGTTCGTCCGGCTCGTGATCCTCGACACTGACGGCTTTCCAGCCTTCGAGGACATCCTCTGGCAGCCGCACGTCCCCCTCGAACGGCCCCTCAGGCCCATCGAAGACAAGTGTGACGTAGAGGCGGTCACAAAGATCGATCGCGGCCTCGTAGAGCGTCGCGCCTCCGATCACGTAAACGTCGTCGACATCGCTCGCGGCCTCCATCGCCGCGTCGATCGAATGCACGACGATCGCTCCGTCCGCCTCGTAGCTCTCGTTTCGCGTCACGACGATGTTGAGGCGTCCGTCGAGCACGACGGGCAGCGACTCCCATGTCTTGCGACCCATGATGATCGCGCCGCCCATCGTCAACCGGCGAAAGCGCCGAAGATCGGCGGGCAGACGCCAGGGCAAATCTCCCTCACGGCCGATGAGGCCGTCTTCGGACATCGCCCAGATGCAGGCGAGGCCCTTCTTCTCGTTCTTCGGGCTCATACCGCGACCGGCGCCTTGATGTGCGGGTGCGGGTCGTAGTCCTCGATCGCGATGTGCTCGAAGCGGAAGTCGAAGAGATCGTCGACGCTCTCGTCGAGAACGAGCTTCGGGAACTGTCGCGGCTCGCGCGTGAGCTGGAGCTCGGCCTGCTCGAGGTGATTCGAGTAGAGGTGCGCGTCTCCGAGCGTGTGTACGAAGTCGCCCGGCCGAAGCCCGGTGACCTGTGCTATCATCGAGAGGAGGAGCGCGTACGACGCGATATTGAACGGGACGCCCAGAAAGACGTCGGCGCTGCGCTGGTAGAGCTGGCACGAGAGCTTTCCGTCGGCGACGTAGAACTGGTAGAGCAAGTGGCACGGTGGCAGGGCCATCCGCTCGAGCTCACCGACGTTCCACGCGCTGACGATGATGCGGCGCGAGTCCGGCTTCTCACGAATCGTACGGAGCGCTTCGCTGATCTGGTCGACGCTCTCACCCGTATTACCGCAATCCCAAGATCGCCACTGCTTGCCGTAGACCGGTCCGAGGTTCCCCTCCTCGTCGGCCCACTCGTCCCAGATCGAGACCCCGTTCTCCGTGAGGTACGCGATGTTCGTCTCCCCGCGTAGGAACCAGAGGAGCTCGTGGATGATCGAGCGCAGGTGGAGCTTCTTCGTCGTGACGACGGGGTAGCCCTCCGAGAGATCGAAGCGCATCTGGTAACCGAAGACGCTCCGCGTTCCGGTGCCGGTCCGGTCTTCCTTCGTCGTCCCGTTGTCGAGAATATGCCGTAAGAGGTCGAGGTACTGACGCACGCTCCCGTCCTTCCTTCTTTTCCGATCAGAATCGCGTCACTCGTTCGCTTCGACGTCCGGAAGCAGCTCCGACAAGCGCGCGGGCTCCTTACCGAACCTTTCGCGAAATTCTACCAAGGACGGCAGCAATCGTACCTTCACTTTCTCCTCGTGGTGGAGGGCGATCGACTCGAGCTTGTGCTCGACAAAGGGGTTGAGGAAGCGCTCGATGACCTGCTTCGCGAACTCCTCCGCCCCCTCGACACGATCGGCGATCGTCGGGACGATCTCCTCGAAGAGCAACCCGTCGAGCCACGCGCGCGTCTCGGGATCCTCGACGGCCGCTCGGACGGTCTCGAAGCCGGCCGGAAGCGCGCGGCAGACGAGCGCCGTGTGCGCGCCGTTGATGATACGGACCTTGCGCAGACCGTAAGGCGTGACGTCGGGAGTGCGCACGATCGCGGGGTGATCGAAGAGCTGGAGCGGATGGTCGCGCTCCTCGATGGCGAAGAGGGCGAACGGCTCTCCCATCGTCAGAAGAGGGTCGTTGTCGAGCATCGGAAACTCGCTCGGTCGGCCCGTGACGATCCTGTCGACAAGGTTTCGGTGCCAACGACACTCCGATCGGATCCACTCGCACAGCTCACCGCTGAGGCTCCAAGATTCCGCCAGGCCGACGACGATATCGCGCAGTCGGTCCGCGTTGTCGGAGAAGAGCTCGCAGGGCAGGATCGTCAGTCCGGATCCGCCGGCACGAAAACGGGCGTCGAGGCAAGCGAGCAGCTTCGCGGGAAACGAGACGGGCGCTCGCCCCTCGCTGAGTCCTGTGTCGCAAAGTCCCGTGTCGCTCTCCGAGAGCTCGTAGCCCTTCTCCGTCGTGTTCGAGACAACGACGCGCAGGTCGGGCGAGCGTGCCACCTCGAGCACGGCTCCCCAATCTTCCGACGCGACGATCGCGCGAGAGACGCTGTCGACCTGATAGGCCGTGTCGACGACCTCTCCGTCCGAGTAGCCGCGCAAGACGACGTGGTAGAGGCCACCCGTCGCGTTGAGCTGCTCGGCACGAGGTCCCGGAGTCGACTGCACGACGACGATCTGGCCGACGCCCTGCCCCGCCTCGTTCGCCTCGTGAACGAAGAGATCGAAAAAGGCGCGGAGAAAATTCCCGGCGCCGAACTGAAGGATGGTTTCTGCTGAATCGCTCATGGAAATCGCGGAGAATCCTCGCTACTTGCCCGAGCTTTTATACGAGAACCGGGGACGGAGAGGCAAGCGCAGGCCGTCCCGACCGACCGAGAGAAAACGAATCCCGTGCGTTTCGTCCGACTGCTCCCCTGCGTACTGCTGCTTCCGTCGCTCATCTCCTGCGCCTCCAATTCTCGCGCCGAAGAGACGGAGACCTGGGACGTCGTCGTCTACGGCGGCACGTCCGCCGGCGTCATCGCTGCTCTCGAGGCCAAACGGCTTCACAAGTCGGTCGTTGTTCTCGAGCCGAGCCGGCACCTCGGCGGTCTGAGCTCGGGAGGCCTCGGCGCTACGGACATCGGCAACAAGAAGGCCATCGGCGGGCAGGCGCGAGAATTCTACCGACGCGTCGCGCGACACTACGCCAAGGACGAGTCGTGGAAGGTCGAACGTCGGGAGGACTACCGCAGCTCGAGACTCGTCGCGGGCGAGGAAACGATGTGGACCTTCGAGCCCCGGGTCGCGGAGAAGATCTTCGACGATCTGGCGCACGAGCACGGCGTTCCCGTCGAACGAGGCGCCCGCCTGCGTCTCGACCGAAACGTCGTCAAGCGCGACGGCCGCATCGTCGAGATCGAGCTCATCGACGGCCGAAAGTTCGCGGGGCGGTTCTTCATCGACGCGACGTACGAAGGTGACCTCCTCGCGCGTGCGGGAGTCTCGTACCCCGTCGGCCGCGAGTCGCACGTGACCTACGACGAGACGCTCAACGGCGTGCAGACGGCCAACGCGCGCTTCCATCAGTTTCGTCACGCGGTCGATCCCTACGTCACGCCGGGCGACCCGACGAGCGGGCTGCTGCCCGAGATCCATCCCGAGCCCCCCGGTCCCGACGGCTCGGGCGACGGTGGCATCCAGGCCTACTGCTTTCGCATGTGCCTCACCGACGCGCCCGAGAATCGCCGTGCGATCGAGAAGCCGCCAGGATACGACGTTCAGCGCTACGAGCTTCTTCTGCGCTACTTCGAGGCGGGGTTCGATCGCGAGCCCTGGCACATCATCCGCATGCCGAATCGCAAGTCGGACATCAACAACAACCACGGGTTCTCGACCGATTGGATCGGCGGCAATGTCGGCTACGTCGAAGCCGACTACGACGAGAGAGAGCGGATCATCGCGGCCCATCGCGACTACCAGGTCGGATTGATCTGGTGCCTTCAGAACGAGCCGCGCGTTCCGGAGAAGATCCGCGAGTCGATGTCGCAGTGGGGACTTCCGAAAGACGAGTTCGGCGACACGGGAGGCTGGCCGCACCATCTCTACATTCGAGAAGCGCGCCGCATGATCGGCGAGTACGTCATGACGCAAGCCGAGTGTGAGGGTCGACGTGTCGCGCCCGACCCGATCGGCCTCGCCGCGTACACGATGGACTCGCACAATGTTTGGCGCTACGTGAAAGACGGTCGCGTGTGGAACGAAGGAGACGTGCAGGTCGGCGGATTCCCGCCCTATCCGATCGCGCTCGGAGCGATTCTGCCCAAACGCGAGGAGTGCGTGAATCTCGCCGTGCCCGTCTGCGTCTCGTCTTCGCACATCGCCTTCGGATCGATCCGCATGGAGCCGGTCTTCATGGTTCTCGGCCAGAGTGCGGCCCACGTCGCCGCAGCGGCGATCGACGAGACGTGTGCCGCTCAGGACATCGATCGAGAGAGCTTGATTCGCAGGCTCCGGAAGGTCGGACAAGTCCTCGAATGGAAAGCGACTCCCCCATCGGGCGCACTCGACACCGAGAAGCTCGCGGGCTTGGTCGTCGACGACCGACAGGCGACCTTCACGGGAACTTGGACCCACTCGAGGTCGACGCCGTGGTTCGTCGGACTCGGATACCGGCACGATGGCGCCGACAGAAAGGGGTCGTCCACGGCGCGTTTTCCGATTCGCGTATCCGAGTCGGGCGAGTACGAGCTTCGCTACGCGTACTCAGCCCACGCGAATCGCGCACCGAGTCTGACAATCCGAGTCTCGGACGCTCGCGGAACGCGATCCGTAGCCGTCGACCTCCGGAAGACGCCGCCGCTCGATCGAGCCTTTGTGAGCCTCGGCGCGTTTCACTTCGAGTCGGGAAAGCCCGGCGCAGTCGAGGTGTCGAACGCGAACACGGAGGGGTACGTCATCGTCGATGCGATTCAGGTCGTTCCGGGAGCGAAAGACCGGTGAGGATCTAACCGCCGGGTAAGAGTTCCTCGGTCGCGCTTCGAGCCCCCTCGCCGCACCCGTTCGGGCGATCTGACACTCGGGTAAGGACTTAGCCCACGCGGCCACGATGGGCACCACGCTTGCCGTGCGTCTCCTTGCTGGTTACGGGAACACTTCTCTCGACCAAGTTGGGTAGACACAAATGGGTTCGCTGCTCGAAAACGTCTCGGGTCGACGTGTCGCGTTGACGCTCGTCCTCATCTCGCTCTCTGCGTCCGCCGCTCTGCATTCGGATACGCCCCAGATGCTCTGGCTCT
>CAYZGY010000323.1:0-3363 GCA_964478085.1 uncultured Planctomycetia bacterium | reverse complement strand
CTACGAGCCGTACGACGTCGAGAGCATGGAGGCCGACGCGCACAACCTCCTCGACGACCTCCGCGATTATTGGCGCGCTCGCGAGGTGAACACGCACCGAGACACGGTCCACCTGCTGACGGGCCGTAACCTCGAAGGCTACACGGTCGGCTACGCGGGGGTCGGTGTCCTCTGCAGCGACAGTTGGGGCTACGGACTCTCCGAGGACCTCGAATCGATGTCGTGGACCAGCCTGATCGTCGCGCACGAGCTCGGACACAACTTCGGCGCCGACCACGACTCCTCGGGATCGAACTACCTGATGTCCGCGAGCCTCGGCTCCTCGACGCTCCGTGAATTCAGCGCGGTCAGCCTCAGCGAGATTCGCTCGCATCTCGAGCACGCGGACTGTGTCGAAGCGCACAGTGTCGAGCCCGAGCCGACTCCCGAGCCGCCCGCTCCGCCGCCTCCGACGGGCCTCGGCCTCTTCGTTCGCGGTGACATGAACGGTGACGGCGTGACCGACGTCGCGGACTCGCTCGGCACGCTCGACTACCTTTTCCGTGGCGGCCCTCCGGGCAATTGCTTCGACGCGATGGACACGGACGACAACGGCGTCGTCGACATGAGCGATCCGCTACGCGTGATCCAGCACTTCCTCCTCGGAGGAGTACCGCCAGCCTCGCCTTATCCGGGCGTCGGTGAAGACAAAACAGCCGACGCTCTTCCCCGCTGCATTCGATAGAAAGGCCAAAACCGCCCTGATACGAAAGAAGCCCGATCCGCCAAGTCGACGGATCGGGCTTCTCTCGTTTCGGGTCGGGTCGTAAGACTGAACAGTGCCAAAAGACCTGCTGGTTGGTGTGAATCGATCGTGTGAAGCACGATCGAGAGGGGGCTTCCCGAAAGCCCCCTTGAAATCACGCGATGATTTTATGCATCGGCTCCGCCCCTTCGACACCGACGAGCTTCTGGTCGAGGCCGTTGTAGAAGTAGCTCAGGCGGTTCGGGTCGAGGCCGAGCTGCTGGAGAACGGTCGCGTGCAGGTTCTTCACGTGCAGGCGATCCTCGATCGCGTGGGCGCCGAGGTCGTCGGTCTTACCGAGCGAGACGCCGCCCTTGATACCGCCGCCGGCCATCCACATCGTAAAGCCGTACGAGTTGTGATCGCGACCGGTGCCACGCGCGTACTCCGCCGTCGGCTGACGGCCGAACTCGCCGCCCCAAATGATCAGCGTCTCGTCGAGGAGGCCGCGCTGGCGCAGGTCCTTGATGAGTCCGGCGATCGGCTTGTCGGTGCGACCGGCGTGGTACGTGTGGTTGCGCTTCATGTCGCTGTGCGCATCCCAGTTGTCGTCGTTGTGCGCGCCGCCCGAGTAGATCTGGACGAAGCGGACACCACGCTCGACGAGGCGACGCGCGAGGAGACACTTGCGACCGAACTCCTCGGTGCGACGGTTGTCAGCGCCGTAGAGCTCGAGGGTCGCCTTCGACTCCCGCGAGAAATCGACGGCCTCCGGGGCGTGGCTCTGCATGTTGTACGCGAGCTCGTAGCTCGCGATGCGGGCGGCGAGGTTCGAGTTGCTCTCGCGACCCTGAAGGTGACCGCCGTTGAGCGATCCGAGCTGATCGAGCAGGCGACGCTGAACGTTCTGCGACATGCCACCCGGACGGTCGAGGTCGAGGATCGGGGTCCCCGACGCCTTGACGACCGTGCCCTGGTACGATGCAGGCATGTAGCCGCTCGTCCAGTTCTTCGCGCCCGAGATCGGTCCGCCCTTGTCGTCGAGCATGACGACGAAGCCGGGGAGGTTCTCGTTGACCGAACCGAGGCCGTAGTTGACCCACGAGCCGAGGCACGGATGGCCACTGAGGACTCGGCCCGAGTTCATCATCAACATCGCCGAGCCGTGGAGCGGCGAGTCGGCGTACAACGAGTGGAGGAACGCGATGTCGTCGACGCAGGAACCGAGGTGCGGAAAGAGGTCCGAGACCATCTTGCCGCACTTGCCGTAGCGCTTGAAGTCCCACTTCGGACCGACGATGCGCCCCTTGTTGCGTCGACCACCACGGCCGAAGGTCTTGACCGGGATCGTCTTGCCGTCGAGCGGGTAGAGATCGGGCTTGTAGTCGAAGGACTCGACCTGACTCGGACCGCCGTACATGAAGAGGAAGATGACGTTCTTCGCCTTCGGCTTGAAGTGTGGTTGCTTCGGAGCGAGCGGGCTTTCGAACGGAGTTTCACCATCCGAGGCGACCGTCTGGTCGTTGAAGAAGGCGTTTCCGAGCAGGCCTGAGAGTGCGACTGCGGAGAAGCCTCCACCGGTGTCCCAGAAGAAATCGCGTCGGGTGCGACCGCAGAACTGTTGTCTCGAGTTTCGATTCGCTTGCATGGTTCTCTGAAACCTATCGTGGAATCTCGGAATTTCTGTTTCGTTTCGTCTCGCCCGCGCTCAACTCCCATCTGAAGTCGAACTCGAGCGTAGCGTCGATTCGGTGCCTCCGGATCGACGCTGGGTTCGAGTCACGCGGCGGGTGGCCGCGTCGTGACGTCCTTTCGACGATTGTCGACCAGCGACAGGGACATCTCCATCGGCGTCGGAGTCATGCGCTTCGGCATCCGTCCTATCAGTCCAAATACATGAACTCATTCAAGTTGAGCGCCAGCAAGGCGAAGTACTTCATCGCGTCGTCCTCGGAGAGGCCTTCCTTCTGGAAGTCCTTCACCATCTCGATGCTCGTCGCGACCTCCTTGTCGCTCGGCGTGCGCCCGCAGACGAGCTCGAGGCCCATGCGGATCCGCTTGGCGATGTCCGAACCGCCCTCGTTCTTGAGCCGCGCGGCAAAGACGCCCGCCTGCTCGTTGAGGAACTTGCTGTTGAGCATCGTCAGCGCCTGCGTCGGCACGGTCGTCGTGAAGCGCACCGCGCAGCTCGAGTCCGTGTCGGCGAGGTCGTGCGTCGACAGCATCGGCGGAATCAGCGAGCGCTTGATGAAGATGTAAACCGCACGTCGGTTGCGCTCCTCGAGCGACGACTTCCTGTACGCCGCTCCGGGACGCGAAGCTGTCTGCAGGACGTCGCGCGGGACCTCCGGGTAGAAGCTCGGGCCACCCTGCTTGAGGTTGAGCGTGCCGCAGACCTCGAGGATCGAGTCGCGAATCTCCTCGGCCGTGAGTCGACGCATGTCGAATCGCCAGAAAAGATGGTTGGCAGGATCCTTCTCGAGCCCGGCCGCGACGTCGGCGGACGACATGCGGTACGCGCTCGAGGTCATCATCAGCTTGTGCATCGCCTTGAGGCTCCACTTGCGCTCGCGAATCTCGACGGCGAGCCAATCGAGGAGCTTCGGATGCGTCGGAAGCTCGCCGAGACGGCCGAAGTC
>CAYZGY010000322.1:0-8531 GCA_964478085.1 uncultured Planctomycetia bacterium | reverse complement strand
GAAGGAGAACGGCAGCCAGGGTACGGACCACGCGAACGCGTGCTGTATGTTCATCGCCGGCGGTCACGTCAAGGGTGGCGTCTACAACTGCGACTCGGAGACTTGGGCCGACGGCGACATGTTCAGCCGAAGTGGCCGCTACCTCGAGCGCGTCACCGACTACCGCCAGGTCTTCGCCGAGATCCTCGCGCACCAGTTCGGCAACAACCAGGCCGACACGGAGTTCGTCATTCCCTCGTACGCGGAAGGAAAGACGAGAGCTCAGGAAAACGGCACGACGGACTTCGATCCGCTCAACCTGTTTGCCTGATCGGACTCGATTGTCTGAATCGGCCAGATCGAACAAAGGCCCCCTGTCCTTCACCGAGGAGGACCGGGGGCCTTTTTCTTCTCTCCTCCGGACACCGCCACATCCGATCCACGTGATTCTGATCGTCGGCGCGCTCCCCTACCTCCTCGCGCTGATCTTCGCCGCCATCGCGTTCGGAGAGGTCCTGGACGCGCTCGGTCCCCATGAACCGACGCTCGCCATGCACATCGCGATGGCTCTCAACTTCGCCACACCGCAGCCCCTCTTGAACTCGGCTATCTGGGGATCAGCCGCCGCTGCGACCGTGATGATCGTCGGGAAGCGTCGGAAGAAGCGTCGGAAGAAGCGTCGCGCAGCAGCTCAGGGAACCTGCTCGTCGTGCTCTGCAGCCGGTCGCTTCCGCTCACGACGCGAGTTCCAGCGCTCGCGGCACCCCGCGACGTACTCCTGGTGACGCGCGAACTGCGCCTCGGTGAGGACGTGCTTCAGGCGCTCATCTCGGCGCGCGTAAATCATGTTCATCCGCTCGTGCGATTCGGCCTTCCACGCGCGGCAGTCCGGGCCGTTCTTCTCGCGCATGCGGCAGATCTCCTCGTAAGCGGTCGCCTTCTGGCGCGCGACGTCTTGGACGATGCGGTAGACGCTCGCTTCCTGCTCGAGGGTCAGATCGAGACGATCACGAAGCTCGACGAGCTCCTGGAGAGCGTGCCCGACGAAGGTCTTGTCCTCGTAGGTCACGAGGAGCTCCTCGGCGTAAGGGCGATTGCCTTCCGAGAGCGCAGCGAGGACGTCGGCGTGGGCCTCTTCGGCGAGACTCTCGAGCTCGGCGCGAAGAGCGGCAAGCTCCTCGAGTCGTCCCGAGACGTAGCGACGAAGCTCTCGTCGCACCGGTTCGTCGAGCTTGAGGTGATCCCAGAAATCCTCGCCCGTGACGATCCAGTGGTTCCAGAACTCGCCTGTCGTCGACGCCGAGATCGCACTTTCGGTACGCTCCGGCGAGGACCGAGAGCCGAGCACCCAACCGACGGCGCCACCCGCTGCGAAGAGCAGGACTGCGGAGATCGACATCCAGAGTCGCAAGCGAGTCACGGGATCACTCTCCACCAGCCGAATCGGTGCTCGTGGGCACGACGGTCGGCGCCTCGGAGCCTCGATTGGCGACGTCGAACTCGGGATCGAAGCGTGCGGCGTCTCCTGGGAGAACGGCGTGCGCCGCGGGGAACGCAGAATTCTCCGATTCACGCTCTTGCCACGCGAAGACGAACGTCACGGCGATCAAGACGGCCGCGACTCCCGCGAGGACCTTGAGCAGCCGCACGGCGCCGTCCTCTTCCCGTCGGACGTTCTTCGCGCGAGCGCAGACAGCGACAACGTCGAAACGGGGTCGCGCCGGCTCGGCGGTCTGCACACGAATCGCGATCTCGCGAGAGTCGTCGGCAAGCCCCCGGCAGCGCGAACACTCTGCGACGTGCTGCGCGACTTCGCGCGCGCGTGTCGGAGCGAGCTCGCCGTCGAGCCAGGTCTTCACCTCACTCGCGAAAAAGCACTCGTGCTCGTGATTTAAAAAGCCCTGATCCGAGAAGTTTCGTCGACGCGTCATGACTTGTCAGCGCCTCCCGTTCGCTCTTCGATACCCAGATCACGCCCACGAGGCTGCCAGACCTCGCGCAGCGTGCAGAACGCTCGGTAGAGCCTCTGCTCGATCGCGCCCGGGGTGCACTCGAGCACCTCGGCGATCTCGCGGTAGCTCATCCCTTCGCGCTCTCGCAGAATCACGACCGTGCGTAAGTGCGGCGGCAGGGGGCGCAGCAGCTTCTCGAGCTGCTCGTTGCATTCGATGTCTCGGACGCGCTCATCTTCGAAGCCGAGACGGTCTTCGACGCGGCTGCGCCGGCCGTTGCCCGGACTCCCGGCAACCCGCCCGCCGCGATCGCTCCCGAGCCGGTCGATTCCGGCCGCGTCGGCGACGTTCTCGACGAGCACCTCGCGATGCCGCGCGACCTTGCCGCGCAGCTTCAGTGCCGTGTTGATCGCGATACGGTAGAGCCACGTCGAGAGCTGCGACTGATGCCGGAAGCTCTCGAGCTTGAGGTACGCCTTGACGAAGATCTCCTGGCAGGCGTCTTCGCTGCGCTGGTGATCGCCGAGGATGCCGAGGACGACCTGGAAGAGGCGCGGATGGTAACGCGTCACGAGAATCTCGAACGCGACGTCGTCGCCGCCGAGAATCCGCTTCACCAAGATCTCGTCGTCGTTTCGTCGGAAGGGCGCTTTCAAAACACCGTCATTATGGTGCTGCGGCGGCCCCGAAGCCAGCTTCGATGAGCCGTCAACGGGTGCGACCGTTGCGGTTTTTCTCGCGCCAGTGTTTGCCGCAAACGTCTCGGACAATTACTTCTCCGCTTCCAGCTCGAAATCGAATCGATTGGCCTTCTTCTCAACGTCGAAGGTCTGCGTCGCGACGACCACTCCGGCGAGGAGGACGCGCACGCTGTGCTGCTCGGCCAGGAAGCCCTGCGCGCGGAAGCGGCCATCGGGACCGATCCGAATGCGCTGCTCCAGGCCACTGACTCCCGTGAAGACCAGCTCGACGAGACTCGCCTGGTCGCGAGCTCCCTTGACCGTGATCTTGCCGGAGATCTTCTCGCCCGGATCGAGACGAATCTCGCGCGACCGCACGGCCGAGTTCTCTCGCAGCGAGAGCTTCTCGAGGTGCGGCAGGAACCCTTCGCGATAGACGAGGAGCGCGTACTGTCCTTCGGGAACGTCTCGGAGCCGGAACTCGCCGCCGTTGTCGGTGTCGATGCCGCCCGACGACTTGGCCGAAGTCGAGAGAAGCTTCGCGGCTTCCTTCGCATCCTCGTCGGAATCGCCACCGCGGCGACGTCCACCACCTTCCCGACGACGCGACATCGCCTCGCGGGCTTCGGCGGCGCTTCGCGCCCGCGTGCGCCCGTCGTTGTTGTCTTCGCTCTCGACCTCTGCCATGAGAATGACTCGAGCTCCCGGGATCGGCGAGCTCGAACGGTTCGTCACGATGCCGGAGATCGAGAGACCCGGATCGAGCTCGACGAGGTGCTCCTGGGTCGCGGGACCGCTGACGACGTTGAAGTCGAGCTTGAGTGACGTGTGACCGTTGGCGAGAAACTCGACGGTGTAGTCGCCGGGCTCGAGGTCGTCGATGACGAACTTGCCCGCATCGTCGCGGAAGCGACGCGCACGACCGCGCTCACCTCCTCGACCGCCGAAGCCTCCTCCAGCACCCGGGCCACGACCTCGTCCGCCATCGCCGCCGCGGCCGAAGCCGCCACGGCCAAACGGGCCGCGCCCGCCGTCGCCACCGCGCTCACCGCGACCGCGACGACTCGTCTCTTCACGAGCGCCTTCGCCTTCGATCCGTCCCGCCTCGAGCGTCGCCGGTGCCGGCGCGCGCTTCGTCGCGACGATCGCGTAGAACTCGCGCAGCGGCTCGCCCGTGCCCGCCGAGACGACGGTGCCGCGGATCTCGCCCAGCTGCGTCATCGTGATCGTGATGTTGCTGTTGACCGCGACTTCCTCGATCCGCTCGCGGCGGTAGCCGTTGCGATACGCCTCCAGGCGTAAGGCACCCGGACCGAGCGTTCCGATCCCGAAGCTGCCGTCGGGACCGCTCTGTGCCCACGACTCTTCCTCGCTGCCGTCCTCGGTCTCGCGACGTGCGCGAAGTCGAGCCTCGGCGATCGGGTTACCGCTCGGGTCTTGGACGACTCCGGTGATCGCGTTTTCTGCGAGGAGCTCTACATCGACGCGCGTCTCGCGGTCTTCGCCGACCTCGACGTAGGTGCGGAAGGGTTGGAAGCCCCGGTGCGTCGTCCAGACGCGGTAGCGACCCGGATCGATGCCCGCGAAAAGGGCCGTGCCCTCGATTCCCGTCGTTCGAGACGAGCCACGGTCTCCGCCGCGTCCGCGTCCGCCACGACCACGTCGCTCGCCGTCGCTTTCCTCTCCTTCGACCTCGAGCGGCTCGAGGCGAGACGATACGCGCACGCCGTTCAGTGGCGAACCGTCGGGAGCCGTGACGACCGCGATGATGCGACCGCCGAAAGGCAGGACGATCTCGACGTCTGCACGCTGCTCGTTCGGCTTGAGAGCGAAAGGCGCGCTCTCGAATTCCTTGAACTCGGCGTGGTCGACCTCGAGTCGGAGATTCGGCGCCGGCGTGACGTTGAGCATCTCGAAGCGGCCGTCGCCGTCGGTCCGCGTCATGGCGCGACGGCGCGTGCGAGCGCGTTCGGAATTGCGGCGCTCTTCCATCATGCGACGAAGCTCGGCGCGGTCCATCGACTGCCAGTCGAAGTTGCGGGGGAACTCCTCGCGGACCTCGGCGATGTCGACGGTCGCGCGGACGACAGGGTTGCCGTCGGGATCGACGACGCGACCGGAGACGCTCGCGTTGGGATCGAGCTCGATGCGGAGCTCTTGCTCGCGAGGTTTCTCGTCGAGCTCGTGGTCACCGATGAACGTGACGGTGTAACCCTCGGCCGAAACCTGGAGCGATCCAGTGGCGCCCGGTGAGAGTCCGCCGATCGAGAACTTGCCCCGGTCGTCGGCCTGGATCGTGCGTCGATCTTCACCCGAACGCATCATCAGGACGGCCTCGGGAATCGCCTTCTGGCCGATCGAGGAGACGACGTCTCCCTTGAGCGTCAGACCCGAGTCGAGGACGATCTCGACGTCGGCACGATTCTCTTCGTCGAGGTCGATATCGGTCTCTCGTCGCGGCACGAGGTTCTCGGCCTGAACGCTGATCGCGTAGGTGCCTTTCGAAAGGGTGTCGACGAGGAACTCGCCCTTCGAGTCGGTCTCGATAACCGCGTCGGCGCGGTAAAAAGAGAGCGGCTCGCGCGCGCGGCGTTCGGCCTCGGCACGTTCGCGCTCGAGTTCCTCGAAGGTCGGCTCGGAGTTGCCGCTGTCGCCACCACGACCACGGCCCCAACCACCTCTCCCGCCTCGACCGCGACCGAACCAGCCGTAGGCGGAGTCGTTGTCGGCGATGACGATGAGCGCCTTCGGGATCGGGGAGCCGTCGGGACCTTCGACACGGCCTGCGAGGACACGGCCACGCGCCATCTCGATCGTCATCTCGACGGTCAGATCCTCGCCGTCGAGATCGCCCCTCTTCTGAGTCGTCACGTAGGACGCTCGCTCGGCGAGGAGGGTGAAGTCGCCCTCTTCGACGCGAAGGAACTGAAAGCGTCCGTCCGAGTCGGAAGTCGCCGTCTGCTCGGGAGCCCCCATGAGTCGGCGCATGACGGCAGACGGCGTGAAGCGCCCGCCCCAGCTGCCGCCGTCGTACATCGAGAGAGCGACGCCGGAGAGGGGCGCTCCGGAAGCGTCGACCACGCGCCCCGTGATCGAACGTCCGGGCTCGAGCTCGACCTCGATCTCCCTCCCCGACGAAACGCGCCGAACGCTGCCTTCGGCGAAGGGGTCGGCGTTCGCGTCGACGCGGAAGCTGCCGGCGTAGACGTTGAGGACGAAGCGTCCGTCGGAATCGGCCTTCGTCTCGTCGATCAGTCGAGAGCCGCCGCCGCCGAAGGGGCCACCGCGACCGCCACGACCGCCACGGCCGCGATCTTCGGTCGTCGCGGTGACGTAGGCGCCCGGCACCGGGTTGCCGTCCGGATCGACGACGACGCCGGCGATCGTCTCACCGCCGGTCAGACGAAAGTCGACGCGCGAGGACTCCGCGGTCCAGCTCCAGGATTCACTGTCGGGAGAGAACCCTTCAGCCACGGCGTGCACACGGTAGGCGCCCGGGTTGATCGCGGAAAGGGCGATCGCGTAGCGACCTTCCCGATCGGTGAGGGTCTGACCGATGGTGTGGGTCGGCTCGGAGCGAGCGCGTCCGAGGACAATCTCGCGGGCGCGGTCGTAACGTTCGGTGTCGTCGAGCTCGAAGACGCTGAGCCCGTGGCGAAGGAAGACGCGAGCGCGAGGGAGCGGGCGTCCGCGAGAATCGGCAACGACTCCGTGGAGGACGGCGCCGCGCTCGGCCAGACGAGCGGCCTCGGAAGGATCGTCGGAGCCGGCGTCGCGCTTCGAGGCATCATCACGGTCGTCGGAGTCCTCGTCCGACGCGCCCGACGCGAGATTCGCGCCGGGCGAGCCGTCATCCGACGAATTCTCCTCGACGTAGTTGTCGATGGCCAGATCATCCGGCCCGCCCGAGAAGAGCAGGAAGGCGATGAGGGCGAAGACCGCGAGCGAAAGCCCGAGGGCGAGTCCGAATCTCTTGTTCATCGGGGAACGTCTCCAGGGTGCGAAGTCTCGTAAAGGTTTAGAACCCCGGAGAAGGGGTCTGGTCTACTGAAATCCGCACATTGCGGAAGCCCACCGAATGCCCCGTAGAGCGTGGTCTGCCGAACTTCCTCTCGGACCCGCTTTCCGAGCAGCTCCGAACAAGTGACGAAGTTTGGTGCACCATCTGGCGTCCGGTAACCTTGCACCCCTCCACCCAGCGTGGTATAACGCGTTCAACCACGCCAAGTAAAGGAAGTGAATCATGTCCCGTAAACTCGCGGTTTGGGCCTGTATTTTCGCGTTTTCTTACGGTTTTGGTTGCTCGACGAACTCGGCGGTGCCGGATTCGAAGACCGGGCCGGATTCGAAGACCGGGCCGGATTCGAAGACCGGGCCGGATTCGAAGGGTGATGGCTCGAAGGGAGAGACCCCGGAGGTCGTGAAGGGCGACGATCCGAAAGGCGAGACCGACTCCGACGCGAATCCCGCCCGTGGAACCGGCAAGATCGGCGAGGAGGGCACAGCTCCCGTCGTCGCGAAGGCCGGATCGGACGGCTGGCACCTGCTCCGAATCGAGAGCTTCGACATTCAGCCCGAGACGCAGACCCTCGCCGACGAGAAGTGGTCACTGATCGCCAAGACCCTGACGCCCACGGCGGGCTGGACGGTGCAGTTGCGCGAGAAGACGGGCACGTCGCTCTCGAAGAGCGTCGAATACGAGATCGTCGGCAAGCCCCCGGCCACTGGGACGTCGGCCGCTCAGGTTGTCACGGAGGTCGAGACGAAGCTCGACGTGGAGCTGACGGACAAGATCATGAGCATCCTCTTGTCGGGTCACGACGGCGAGGCCGAGCAGTGCGAGTTCAAGACGATCCCGAGACCCGAGCCTCCGCCTTCCAAGAGGCCGACGACGGACATTGGGGACCCCGACGCGGACGAACCGAGCTTGAAGCTCGACGCCGACCGTCCTCCCGTTCCGGGGACCGGAACGAGCGCGCCGCGTCATCCGCCGCGTCATCCGCCGATTCAGAACGTCGATAACTGAGCGTTCTTATCCCCCCTCGAGCGTGCTGAACGGGTCTCGAACGGGACCTTCCCGGAAGACACGAGAAGAAACGGAGCCCATCTCGCAAATTCTCGCAAATCTTCCCCCCCACTCGGCTTGACAGATCGCCCCAGCACCTTATATTTGGACAACTCGCTGACGCCGGCCACGCGTGCTGAACCAGCGAGAACTCACAATCCGACACGCCTTCCCCGGTAGCTCAATTGGTAGAGTAGGTGGCTGTTAACCACTTGGTTCCTGGTTCGAGTCCAGGCCGGGGAGCCACAGTTTTTTCCGAAGCGAACCCCTCGGCGAAAACCGAGGGGTTTCTTCATTCCCGGCGGGGCCAGCAAGGTCCGCGCAGCGGGAAGAAACAGAGCACTCCTTTCAGATCCCCAGTAGCGCAAGACTCCCGAGCACAGCCGGTCACTCCCCGTGGCTCTCTGTTCACCGCTGCGCTTCAATATTGTGCTGGTCTAAACGAGCGCGCTCTGCCACAATCGCCGCGCAGCTCTCCAATGCTCTCTCCCGACTCATCGAGAGAGCCGGATCTCTGCTTAACGGCGTCCCCCAACCCTGCATGTCAGTTTTTTGCTCTCCGGTCAACGCTGGCCGTAGAGCCCAATTCAGCAATTCGTTCTGGGCTACGATTCTCGGGGCGATGATTTTCAGAAGGAGCACCGAGCTCAATGGCTCAGAAGCTTTACGTAGGTAACCTGTCGTTTCAGACGACCGAAGACGAAGTCCGCGAACTCTTCGCGCAGCACGGTGAAGTTCACAGCGTGAACCTCATCAACGATCGTGAAACCGGCCGCCCCCGCGGCTTCGGCTTCGTCGAGATGGAGAACGCCGAGGCGGCGATCGACGCTCTGAACGGCCAGGACTTCGGCGGAC
>CAYZGY010000321.1:1219-8531 GCA_964478085.1 uncultured Planctomycetia bacterium | reverse complement strand
GCCACGGACGCCACGGACGCCACGGACGCCACGGACGCCACGGACGCCACGGACGAGACGCAGAACTGCTCTTCGTCAAAAGAAGAGGTGGTTGAGGAGGTACGAAGCGTCGGAGAGATCGATCCTGGCGTCGGCGTTCGCGTTGGTCGCGGCGAGACAATTCGGCTCGGCGCTCCCCTGGACGGGCGCACGCAACAGCGGCCTCGGCTCGACGCTATCGCGATACGGGTTTTTCCACCTGACGAAACGGAAGAGTATCCACTTTCGTACAGACCAGTGAGGTTGACTCGCGTCTGACGAGAACCGATCCTGGTACCCTACTATCGGAGGGCCGCGAACGGCTCTCGCAGGACCCAGGATTTCGTCAGGCGTGGCGCAGCCTCTCAGCAGAATCGGTGTGTTCGGCTTTCTCGTGGCAGGAGCCTGCGCTACGTATCTCGAAGCGGCACCGTCCGCCGACCGACCTCAGGCCGACATCGCGCGCTTCGAGAAAGACGTCGCGCCCGTCTTCGCCAAGATCTGCGTGCACTGTCACGGCCCGAAGAAAGCGAAGGGCCGTTTCCGCGTCGACACACTCGATCCCGATCTCCTCGTCGGTGGCGATGTCGACCGCTGGCTCGAGGTCTTCAGCGTCCTCAGCAACGCGGAGATGCCTCCCGAGGACAAGGACGACTACGCCATCAGCGACGCGGCCCGCGCCAACATGATCGAGTGGCTCGGCGCCGAGATTCAGAAGGCCGCGAACGCTCGGCGTGACGAAGGGGGCCACTCCTCGTTTCGTCGATTGAGCAAGTACGAGTACAACTACGCGCTCGGAGATCTCCTCGGTCTGCCTTACGACTTCGCCGGCAAGCTGCCTCCGGAGACGACCTCCGAGGACGGCTTCAAGAACAGCTCCGACCGACTGCGCATGACGGCGATGCAGTTCGAGACCTATCGCAAGATCGGCCTCGAAGCGCTCGGGAAGGCGATCGTCAGCGGAGAGCGACCGAAACCGGTCACGTACGTCGACTCGATGCGAGAGCAGATGGAGAAGGCCTCGAAGAACGAGAAGGCCAAGTTCATTGAGCCGGACGAGAAAGGCCGTGCGAAGAAGAGACGCTATCAGCACATCTTCGATCGAGAAAGCGGTAAGGGTCTCCACTACAAGGCTGGAAGGATCGAGCCCGATCCTGATGCGGTCACGGGCAAGACTCCTGAGCCCTCTTCGGCCTTCTTGTTTCTTCCGCCCAAGTTCTCGCTCAAGTACAACCTCGGACATCACCTCCCCGACACGGGAACGATGCGCGTGAGCATCCGAGTGGGGCGGACGACGCACGAGCCCGATGAGTTTGTGGTCCTCCGACTGATCTTCGGTGCCCACACGAGCAACAACGCCAACTTCTCGCAGAGGATCAGCCAACGCGATCTCCCGGTCACGGCGCCCGCGGACAAGCCGGAGTTCGTTCACTTCGACATCCCCCTCAGCGAGATCCCGCGCAATCCGTTTCGCAAGAACAAAGAGACCTTTCCTCGGCGCGACGAGCTGCTGACGATTCAGAGCATCACGAACGCGAAGCGGCGCAAGGGGAAAGAGGAGCTCTCGATCCACGTCGATCACATCGAGATCACCGCGCCCTACTACGACGAGTGGCCGCCCGAGTCTCACACTTCGATCTTCGCCCCGAAGAAGAACGCGACGAATGAGCAGGTCTATGGCGAAGACCTGCTGATCCGATTCATGGAGCGCGCGTGGAGTCGTCCTGTCTCACGCGATGATGCGGCACCCTACTTCAAGCTGCTCAGCGACTATCGCCCGGAAGTCGAAACCTTCGAGCAAGCGATGATCGAAGTGCTCGGCGCAGTGCTCTCGGCGCCCGAGTTTCTCTACCTCATCGAACGAGCGCCTGCCGGCGACAGAGACTCGAAGACGATCAGCGATCACGAGCTCGCCCGGCGCCTCTCGTTCTTCCTCTGGTCGAGCATCCCGGACTCTGAGCTGCTCACGCTCGCCCGAGACGAGAATCTCCGAGACCCCGAGGTCCTGTCGGCTCAGGTGAAGCGCATGCTCTCCGATCCGCGTGCCGAACGCTTCTCTCGACACTTCGTCGAAGGATGGCTGGGGCTCGATGGACTCGACAGCGTCGACCACATCCGAGACTCCGACCTCGCCACCGCGATGAGCGAAGAGCCTGTCGCGTTCTTCGACGAAGTCTTGAGCGAGAATCGCAGCGTCCTCGACTTCCTCCACTCGGACTTCGTCGTCGTCAACGAGAAGCTCGCGAGGCACTACGGCATCTCCGAAGTGTATGGCCCGCAGTTCCGACCGGTGAAGGTCGCTGCCGATAAGAATCGCGGCGGCATCCTGACGAGCGCTGCGGTGCTCGCGATGAACTCCGACGGCGAAGACTCTCACCCGCTCAAGCGCGGCGTCTGGCTCCTCGAGCACATCCTTGACGATCCGCCACCGCCTCCGCCGCCGGACGTTCCCGAGGTCGACTTGACCGATCCCGAGATCCTCAAGATGACGCTCAAGGAGCGCATCGCGGATCACCGCAACAAGCCGGCGTGCCTCTCGTGTCACCGGAAGATCGACCCTTGGGGAATCGCCTTCGAGAACTACGACGCGATGGGCTCGTACCGCACCCAGATCAAGAACGAACCCGTCGATGCGACGGCGACGCTGCCGAACCAGCAAGAGCTCGCGGGCATGGACGGCCTCAAACGATACCTGCTCGTCGAACGTCAGGACCAATTCACGCGCGCTCTCGTCCATAAAATGGTGGCCTACGCGTTGGGTCGTCCGCTGTCCTTCGGCGACCGGGCCGATATTGGTGCCCTGACTCTCCGATTCAGAAAGAGCGGCGATCGTCTCGGAGATCTGGTACAGATGATTGTCGCAAGCGACCTCTTTCGCGCCAAAAGGAGCTGACCCCTGATGAGCCAAAGCAAGAAGCACCACGTCGATCGCCGCACCTTCATCCGAGGCGCCGGCATCGCGCTCGCCTTGCCATGGCTCGAGACGTTTGCATCAGATAGCTCCGGCGACAAGAGCCCGATGCCCGGCGGCGCTCCGAGGCGCTTTGTCAGCATCTACCATCCCGACGGGGTCGGATTGCCTCTCAAGGACGACCCGGCCTGGAGGGACTGGAGCTGGTTTCCGCGCGGCGGCGAGAGAGACTTCGAGCTGACGAAGGTGCTCGACGTGCTCGAGCCCCTGCGCGGCGAGATGACGATCTACTCGGGGCTCTCGCACCCGGCCGTCCGCCGGGTCCACGGACACTCGAACGCCGATCAGTACCTGACCGGCGCGGCGACGGGCGGACACGGCGTCTACAAGAACTCGGTCTCGCTCGATCAGGTCATCGCTGAAGTGGTCGGCGAGTACACGCGTCACGCATCGCTCGTGATGTCGACGAACGGCGGGACGGGCGCACCGCGTGGAGCGCAGACGCAGTCCTACAATCGCGAAGGGCGACCGATCCCGGCGCTCAACCATCCGAAGCACATCTTCGACTCGCTCTTCGAGACGAGCGGCAAGGAGGCACGCGCGCGATTGGCGCGAAGCAAGAGCGCTCTCGACGTCCTCCTCGCGAACACGCGCTCACTCGGAAGGAAGCTCTCGAAGCGCGACCAGCAAACTCTCCAGGAGTACCTCGACGCGCTCCGCGACACCGAGGTCAAGCTCGCGCGTGCACAGAAGTGGATCGACTCGCCCGCACCGAAGGTCGACGGGAAGCACCTCAAGCTCGACGTCGGCCCGAAAGAAGCGCGGCTCTACTTCGAGACGATGTACGAGCTGATCTACCTCGCCTTCCGCAACGACTCGACACGCGTGGCGACGTTCCAGCTCGGCAGAGAGAACGGGGAAGGACCGCACGACCTACTCTCGAGGGCCGTCAACCTCGGTGGTGCCCACGGGCTGACCCACAGCGTCAAGAAGCCGAACGGCTGGAAGAATCTCGGTACGTACAACCGGTACCAAGCGCAGGAATTCGGCCGCTTCGTCCAGAAGCTCAAGGACACGCCCGAGCTCGACGGCAACGGCAACATGCTCGACAACACCTTCGCGATGCACGGCTCGGCGTCGAGCAGCTTCCACCTCTCGCGCAACTACCCGATCATTTCGGCAGGCGGCAAGAACCTCGGCTTCGACAACGGCCGCTACCTCAAGTTCGGCAAGGGCAACGAGGACAACCAAGCGGGCGCCGGCATCGTCTCGGACGCCGGCTGGAGAAGCGAAGTCAGGGTCGAAGAGCTACCGCTCGCGCACCTCTTCGTGACGATCCAGCAGAGGATGGGTGGCGAGGCGGAGAGCTTCGCGGGGTGCACGGGAACCTTGAATCGAGTCTGACGAGGAGCTGATCCGACGAACGCGGATTTGACGACCGAGAGGCGAGCGACCGGGAATCGCCGTAGCCAGTAGGCGAGTTTCGCAGTCCGGCTCGCACTCGTCCGGCACGCCGTTCCCGTTGACATCGTCGCTCTCGCCGATGAAGACACACGAGCATGGCCAAGACGAGAGTGCGCTCTTCACACGGTCGTGAAGCCAGAAGATTCTCGATCACCTCTTTCTCGGAGGCCCCGCGCCGAAGTGCGCTGACGCGGCCGACGCCAACGACGACGGAAAGGTCGATCTCGGCGACCCGATCACCATCCTCTCCTTCCGATTCACGGGTGGACTCGCACCGAGCGCACCCGGCCCCTTGCACTGCGGCTCCGACCCGATCGACGACCGGCTCGACTGCCAGAGCTACGCGGCTTGCTCGGACTCGTCACCGATTCGCTGAAGGCGACGAAAGGACCAAGAACCTGAACGAAAGGACTCGCCGTGTTTCCCGTGAGTCCTTTTGTTCAGGTCACTCGCGCCAGATCTCGATTTCCGTCAGACCGCTTCTGGCCCGGCCCTTGTGGGTGAACTCGACGCGCATCTTTGGCGCCGTCACGCGATCGAAGCGAACCGAGTTGGCCATGCTGCCCCTCGGTTGCTTCGGCTGATAGGTGGGCTGGTTCACGTTGCGCCACTTGTCTCCGTCCCAGAACTGGATTCGATAGGACTCGGGCGGCTGAACGCCTCCGCGATCATCGTAGATCAGCAGCTCGACGCGCGCGAAGGCCTTCGGTTCGCCGAAGTCGACTTGGAGCCAATCCGTCTTATTGGGCGACCCGTAGCTGGTCCAACGATTGACGGGGTTGGGCTGATAGTTGATTCGACCGTCGATGGCCTTCTCGGGAGTTCCGCCGTAACGGTCGGAGTGCGAAGCGGTAGCCTTGGGGAATCCGTCCGGGCCACGATTGAAGGCGATGTTCCCCGCGGGTGGGGGCGGCGCGACATACGGCAGCTTACCGGGGCCCCACGTCTCGATCTCCGTCAAGCCCGTCTTCCCTCCGTCCGAGTGCACGAAGCGGACGCGCAGCTTGCGAATCTTGACCGTCTCGAACGTGACCATGTTCGGCCGTCGACCCGCCGGACGAGCGGGGGATCGTTTCTGGCCGGGTACCGGTTTCCACGTCTCGCCGACTAGGTGCTCGAGCTCGTAGCTCTTCGGGGGGACGACCTTCTCGCCGTCATCGAGGAGGTACAGCCGCACGGTGTGGATCGGTCGTGGAGTGCCGAGGTCGACCTCGACCCAGTCGGATCCGTCAGGTGAGCCATCCGAGGTCCATCGATTGGATGGCCGAATATCGTAGCGGAATTGCCCATCGCTGAGCATCGACAGAGAGCTTCTGGCGCCGACGAAAGAGGCTGTGTAACGCGGATAGTAATCGCCGTCGTTATTCACCGCGTAGTTGATCGGACGGACGCGCTGGAGCGGCACCTCTTTGACGGACGGCAGTGTCGCTTCGAGAAGCTTCGCGTCGGCCGACGTCTTGTGCTTCTTGCCATCGACAAAGAGATGAAGGCCCGGGCCGTGTCCGTAACGGCTTCCGACCTTGTCCCAGACGATGGTCAAGCGATGGCCCTTGTAGGGGACATCGTCGAGCGCGAACCAGGACCAGGAATCGGGGATGAGAGGCTGGAGGACGATTTTGTCATCGTCACGAGGCCGCAGACCACACAGCCCCGTGATGACCAAGTCCACGAAACCCGAGTGGAAGTAGTGCTCGCTGCGGTTGTGCATGTCGTGACCCCTCCACGATCCCGTGAAAGGGCTGAGCGCTTCGGCGATGTACGGTCGGCCGTCCTTTCGGTGAGACACCGAGAAGATGTTCAGCTGCTTCACGTAGTCACGACGGGAGATGTGATCTTGCTCGTAGTCCTGAAGCACCCTCGCCATCGCTTTGAGCGTTTGTGTCGTCGCGAAGGGCCAAGACTGACCACTCCACCAACAGCAACCATCCTTCAAGAGGAACATCGGATCGTTCCGTTCGACCGTCGTCGGACCGAAGTCGGCGTAGAAGTAGTCGGGATCCATCAAGAACTTCCAGGCCTCTTCGTAGCCCGCGTCGGGCATACCGAACGCCCACGGGACGTAGCCATGCAGTTCGCGGCCGTGAGGGCTCCCAGCGTGTTTTCCGCTGGCGTAGGTCAGCGTGTGCTTCTCGATGACGTGACCGTCTTTCTCGTGGCGCTGGTTACTCATCGGAAAGAAGAACTGCCGCTTCGGATCCCATAGACGCTCCTGCACGTGCTTCTTGATCAGCGCTGCCCGCTCGGAGTACTCGGACGCCGTTCGATCGTCGCCGGCCAGTCGGGTGATGCGAGCGAGCGCGCGCGCGTCCGCCCACATGTAAGCGTTGAACGACGGCCGCAGTGACTGCCCGCCGCGCAGAATGTCTCGTGTTTGGCGAGCGTTGATGTCGAACTCCATCCCATCGTCGTGACCGAGCTGCCAATAGAGGCCCATGCCCGGCACCCACTGCCGCCTCTGCCACTCCTGATAGTTCTTGGTCAGGTCCGGCAGCAGATCGACGATGAACTCCTTGTTCGGATGCACGCGATGCGTCGCCCACGCAGAGTCGGCCATCCAAGACGAGTACTTGCGTGGCTGGGCTCCAGGCGTGTGAAACCAGTAGCGCAGGTAGTCGCGCGCGTAGATCGGGTCACGCAACCAGCGGATGTCGTAGAACTGGTGGCCCGACGGACAGGCGATCGCGCCGTAACGACCGCTCCAGAAAGGACGATTCGCGAACTCGGTAAACGAATAGCCGCTGTTCGGAGACCCGTAGCAGATGTGACGAGTGACCAGCTCCCAACGGTAGTAGTAGGTGGTCACGATCTCGTCGTCGGGACACTCGAAGAACGGAATGTTGGCCTTGTACCAATCGAAATCGCGATTGACCCAGAAATCCTGGGCGGTCAGTTGCTCCGACTTGTCGAGCACCTGCGCGG
>CAYZGY010000321.1:0-1119 GCA_964478085.1 uncultured Planctomycetia bacterium | reverse complement strand
TTGACCCAGAAATCCTGGGCGGTCAGTTGCTCCGACTTGTCGAGCACCTGCGCGGGGGACGAAGGTGCGATCAGGACCGACAGAAACAGAGCGAGAACGGCGTGCGGTAGTTTCTTGATCATCGGCTATTCCAGGAATTCACAAGGAGCTCAAAAGCGTGCTCCACGAGCTTGCTAATTGTAGAGTCAACGGGGTCACGATCCACGACTCGAATACGCATGAGCAAAGCACCCAAGAAACGCCTCACCGCCCTCCTCGGCGTCATCGCCGTGGGGACGATCTCGCTCCTCCTCGTTGTCGGGCCCCGGCTCTACGAAGACCACTTGCTGCGACGCCTGACCCGTGACTCCGAATTCTTCGCGCAGACCCTCTTCGGATCGCCGGGCGGGGTCACCGCCCGCGTCCTCGAACGCTACCTCGCGACCGACGAGGGAAAGAGCAGGCTCTTTCGGATCTTCTATGACGCGGTCGTCGAAAAGTACCCGTGGCTCCCCGAGAACTTCAACGACGGCCTCCACGGCGTGATCCAGTTCGAAGAAGACGGCAAGATCAGCTGCACGATGCGCGAGCCCGGAAATGCGAGCTGGAACCATCAGGAACCTACCGACCGTCTCCGCAGCCTCCAAGCTCACCTCCCATCTCTCCAGGGCTTCGAGTTCGGACTCGAGGAAGCTCCCCGCTGGCGCTTTATCTTCGCAGGTGAAAACCCCGTGGAGGTCCACCGCGAACTACAGATGCTCAAGAACGCCTGCGTCCTGATCGGCCCGCGCACTCCCTACCCCGTGCTCTTCTCCAAGTGGACGAAAGAGCATGCGTTCCAACCCATCCTCGTCGGCCCCGTCGCGGCGAGTTCCCACGACCTCGCCAAAGAACCCGATTCCGAGACGGACGGTTCCTCGGCTGACGGGCAGGACTGATCGCAGCTAACAGGAAAGAGAGAGGCCGCGATCTGGTCGGACAGTCACCGCTCCTCGAGAAGCTTGCGACACTTCGCCGCCTTCTCCGCGTCACCCTCGGCCGCGCGCTCCTCGTAGAGCTTCACGAGTCGCTCGAGTGCTTAGGTCACTCGAATATTACCCGGAGGCGGGATCGTCGCATCGACCACCACCCATTACCACC
>CAYZGY010000320.1:0-8554 GCA_964478085.1 uncultured Planctomycetia bacterium | reverse complement strand
CAGTTCATGACCGCGTCGGATGACGGAGTGCGTCTTCGGGTCGACAATCGACTCATCATCGACGATTGGAACGACCACGGCGTGAAAGAGAACGTCGGAACCATCCAGCTCGATCGCGGGCAGCTCTTCGTCGTCGAGCTCGAATACTACGAGCACGGAGGAGGGGCAGAGGTCCACCTCGACTGGATGGTCCCCGGTGAAAAACGCACGCGGCTTCGCAACGTCCGCCAGCCGCGCGGCTTCAGCGCACAGTACTTCGCCGGCGAGAACTTCGATGAGCTCGTGATGAGGCGTCGTGACGTCACGATCGACTTCGCCCGGAGCGGGTGGGTGATCCCGGCGCTGCCGGTCGATCGTTTCTCCGTGCGCTGGTGTGGGAAACTGCCCATCACGGTATCTGGGATACACGTCTTCCACACGACCTCGGATGATGGCGTCCGGCTTTGGATCGACGGGGAGCTCCTGATCGACCATTGGACCGTTCACGGAGTCACGGAAGACACGGCCGCGATCGAGCTGAAAGCCGGTGATGTCGTCGATCTTCGCGTCGACTTTTTCGAACACGTCGGGGACGCGGTCATCCGTCTCGAATGGGCAACTCCGAGTCAGCCGCGGCAGCTCGTCCGCGATGTGCTGCCTCCTGTGACTCTCCCCCCGGAGGGTTTCACCGGATTCGCCGACTCTGGCCTCGATGTCGGCGGCGGGAAGGCCGCCTGGGCCGACTTCGACAACGACGGCCTCCCCGATCTCCACAACGGCGGCAAGTTCTTGCGGAACAC
Organism: uncultured Planctomycetia bacterium; assembly: GCA_964478085.1. GTDB lineage: Bacteria > Planctomycetota > UBA8108 > UBA8108 > UBA8108 > CAYMLL01. The sequence goes on along the minus strand of CAYZGY010000320.1, from coordinate 7,775 downwards.
CGGCGACGGATTCGCCGAAGTGGGCAACGCCTCTCCCGGGATCTGGGGCGACTACGACAACGACGGTTGGATCGACTTCTTCTCCTACAGCTCTCGCAATCTGTTACGCAATGATCGTGGGCAGCGTTTTGTCGACGTGACCGGAGATGCGATCCCGAATCTTCCGATGACGGTGTCGGTCGGCGCAGCCTGGGCCGACCTCGACGGCGACTCCTTCCTCGATCTCTACGTCGGCGGCTTCGAGAACCCGAGCTATCAACCGGACGCCATTCTGATGAATCGGCGCGACGGCACATTTCGTCTGGCGTGGACGCAGTCGGGCGACGTGGACCCTGCTCGTGGCATCACCGCGTGCGACTTCGACGAAGACTTCGACGTCGACATCTACGTCTCGAACTACCGCCTCGAGCAGAACCAGCTCTGGAGGAACGACGGATCCGCTCGGTTCACCAACGCCGCTCCGAGTCTCGGCGTGGAAGGGATCGACGATGGCTGGAGCTTTTCTTACGGGCACACCATCGGTTCGGCTTGGGGCGATCTCGATAGCGATGGCCACTTCGATCTCTTCGTCGGTAACTTCAGTCACCCCCAGGCTCACCAGGACCGTCCACGCTTCTATCGCAATCTCGGTCCGACATCGGGATACCGCTTCGAGGACCTCAGTGACCGAGCCGGACTCGCATGGCAGGAGTCCTTCGCGTCGCCGGCTCTCGCCGACCTCGACAACGACGGTGATCTCGATCTGTACTTCACAGCGGTTTACAACGGAGACCGCAATGTGCTCTACCTCAACGGGCGCGACTTTCGATTCTCTCATGTCGAAAACTCGGGGCTGCCCCGAGGAAACACCTATCAAGCCGCGTGGGCCGATGTCGAGGGTGACGGCGACCTCGACATCGTCACGAGCGGTCGGCTCTACCTCAACATCGGCAATCGAAACAGCTGGTTCGCGCTCCGCCTCGTAGGTGACGGCGAGAAGGTGAACAAGAGCGCCATCGGCGCGCAGGCGCGCGTTACCGTGAGCGCAGGCACGATCACGCGGCAGGTCGAGAGCGGAACGGGCGAGGGGAACGGAAACGATCTCACCATGCAGTTCGGTCTCGGCGTCGTCGAAGAGGAGACGGTTTCCGTCGAGATCCGCTGGCCGGACGGCACGGTCGAGGAGCGCGAGCTGCGTGTCAACGAGCGGCACGAGATCGAGTACGGCAGAACCGCGACGACGGCGTTTCTCCGGGGAGAGGTCAATCAAGACGGCAGGCTCGACCTCACAGACTCGATCGTGATCCTGAGGTGGCTGGTCAGCGGGCAGGAAGATCCACTGTGCATCGCTGCCTCGGATACGAACGCGGATGCCGCGACGGACCTGACGGACGCCGTCTACATTCTCGCCTACCTCTTCCAACACGGACCGGCGCCCCGGGACCCGTTTCCGGACTGCGCCCCATCCGAGCTCGAGTCCGATGGGATGATCGGATGTAGCGAGTTCTCGTGCCCTTTGTGAGCCGCCCGAACGCGCTTGACCTCTCCGAATCGCGGGGCGACGATTCTCCAATCTGGTGATTCCTCAATCTACCGCTCCACGGAGGCTTCCCCATGACGCGTCCCTTCACGCTGTCCACCTCTCTCGCCGCGCTCGTTCTCTCGATTCTCAGCGCCTCACACGCGCGTTCGGGCGATGAGAAGGGCGCGGTCGTCCCAGCCCTCATCATCGGGAAATCCGCGCCCGACTTCGAGCTTCGCGACACGAACGGAAAATCTCTGAAGCTCTCCGCTCACACCGAGAAACGCGGCAAGAATGTCCTCCTCGTCTCTCTGCCGCCGAGCTGCGCCGCCTCGCGGCGCAGAACACCGAGTACATCCGAAAGAACGTCGAGGTTCTCGTTCTCTCGTCCGCCTCGGCGAAGAAGCTCACGAAGCTCGGCAAGTCTCTCGAGCTGCCGTTCCGCCTACTCGTCGACTCGGAGGCCGTCGTCGCCACGCGCTTCGGTCTCGCTCCTGCGAAGAAGTCGTCGAGCAAGATCGCTGCCGTCCTCGTCGACAAGGGAGGTATCGTCCGCTACATCGACCGAGACTACAGCTCGAAGGATTGGAAGCCGCCGAAGAAGTCGAAGAGACCTGCCGCGCGCAAAGGCGACTACGGCGCCCTGATGGCCGCTGTCGATCGCTTCAAGATCTCGAAGCCGAAGTTCGAGGGACTCGTCTTCGGCCGCATTCGCGTCAACGGCGTCCTCTTCGACGACACCGACGTCATCATCGACGGCGGCTCGCTGCGCGCCCGCGACAAGGGGCCGTCCCGTCATCTGAAGAGCAAGTACCGCCACACTCCTCTCACCGCCGCCGAAGACATGCCGTGGCACTGCGAGGTCCTCGTCATCGGCATCGGCATGCACGGACGCCTGCCCGTCCTCGACGAGATCAAGAAGGAGGCTGAACGCCGCGGCGTGAAGCTGATCCTGCTCGAGACCCCCAAGGCCGTCGAGTACATCGAGAAGAACTTCCGGCCTGGCATGAACGTGCTGCTTCACGTGACTTGCTGAGCCGTCGGGCACCAACTGCCGAGCTGGTGAAGAGTACGGAGCCACAGAATCGACCTGTGAGACGAGATACGAGCCTGACCCAGACATCGGACCACGGAAGCATCAGGAGGGTGTCGGGTTCGGAGGAACAGCTGGCGGGCATCACGAAGTCGAGGAGAATCGAGATCGTCGCGGTGATAGGCGTCACCTGCGCTCTCTCGGTGAGCTGTCAATTCAGCCCTGGTCGCGAAACGCTGACACAACTGCTCGAGTCCACTGCGGACGCGACGGCGCTGGGTCGCACGGTCTTTCGCGCTGAGCCTCGCGAGGGAAGCGAGGAGCAACCGTTGACGGACCTGCGGGCGACGCTCGCCTACTGGTCCGCGAGGAACTCAGAGGGCGATCCGCGATGGCGAGGTGTGCTCTCTCCGGAACCGCAAGATCTCTACGAGCGTCTTCTCGCGAGCATCGAAGACGACGCGGAAGAAGTCACGCTCGTCGCCTACCGGTACGACACGGTAGGCCTCGCCCCCCTCACGCTGGTCGAATACTGCGATCAGTCGGGAGAGTACATCGGTCGAGACCACGTACCCTACGGCGGCCGAGCTGCGACGACGGAAACGCCGACCTTCATCGGCTACGACGATCTCGCCTGGCGGGAGTACCTCCAGCTCGTCGTGGACGTTCCGGTGTTTGCCGTGATCGGCGCCAAGGAGCTCTCCTTCGAGGTCGTCAAGACCCCACTCAACGCGTTCGACTCGGGCGTGGTCGGGTCCGCCGTGTGCGGCTTCAGCCCGCTCTCTCGTCCGGCATGGGAGAGGGCGAGCCATGCGGTAGAGGAGGATTGGCGCGACCCATTCGCCGCGTTGACGGATCGATTCCGCGTGCGAAATCGCCACGGCCTGCTCGACGATCTCCAAAGCCTTGCGGCTGCGTTACCGCTCTTGGGTCCTTTCCTCGAGTCCAGGTCGCCCCCCCACGGGACGGGAGAGCCCTCGCCAACTGCGATCGTGTTCGTAAGTACGGTGGAGCTGGTCGGCTTCTCGGGCGGGGTGCAGCGTTTCATCTCGACCTCGCGAATCCTCCGTGCTTCGGGCGTCAGCGTCAATCGGCTCGTCGGTGTCGCAGGTCCCTACTCCGGTGTGTCCTGCGCGTCGAAGACCCGCATCCTGCTCGGCGACGAGCCGTTGGCGGACCCGGTCCTCCTCGCGGCGCACGCGGTGAACGTGATCTTCTTTCTCTTCCCTTCCAACGTTCAGGCGCATCGGGTCGAAGCGGCAGGGGGCCACTACACGCCCTCCTTTCCGCAGGCGCTGACTCGGGCCCCACGCTGGGGCTACGCGGAGGGGTTGAACCGGTTCCTCGCTGCGGCTGAGCGTTCGCGGTGAGTCTCCGGTGAACTTTCTGATGAAAACACTCGCGATTCTCTTGCTGACGACTCTGGTTCTTGCGAGCCCGATGGAAGAGAAACCACAGAACCCGCCGAACATCGACAGACTCGCGCAGGAAGGGATCCTCTTCACCGACGCGCACTCGGGCGCACTCGGAATGCTCGACCTGTACTCCGACGCGCTACGGGCTGATGACCGGGCCTTACTCCTTTCGAACCTGGTTGAAATACAGCGCGCTCACCACCAGCGCGCCGCTCTCGATCGAAGAGGACCGAGTGACCGTGGCTTCCTTTCTGAAGAGAATCAAGGCCGACGAAAACCACGCTACCCGTCGAACGAAAGTCGAACACTGAGGGACGGGCGACCTGCTCCACCGTGAAACAAGAGAAATAGATCGATTTGTCCAAAAAACAACTCGCGCGGAGGGCGTAACCCATCGAGAATTGGTGCAGAGTCTCTGGAGTGGATATGGGACCATCGTTCGCATGCGTTTGCGCAACGCGGAGATGACCAGCGTGGTCGTCAAGCATGTGCAACCGGGTACAGGGAGCCATCCGCGCGGGTGGAATACCGACTTATCCCATCAGCGCAAGCTCAAGTCGTACCAAGTCGAGACACACTGGTATCACGAGGCCGGGCGCCGTGGAACGGAAGGCCTTGCACGAATGCCAGGGTGCCTCGGAACGAAGACCGATGGGAATGAAGTGTTGCTGGTACTGGAGGATCTCGACGCATCGGGATTCGCGGGGCGGCGCAGCTCGGTAACGGAGGCCGAGTGGCAGGCCTGCGTTCGCTGGTTGGCAGGTTTTCACGCCGAGGGCTTGGGGGCTGACACCGACGGACTCTGGACCAGCGGCACATACTGGCACCTCGAAACTCGGCCGGACGAGCTCGAGGCGTTGGATGACCTCGCCTTGAAAAACGCAGCCGCCGCGATCGATGCGAAACTCAAGGCCTCCCCCTTTCAGACGCTGGTGCATGGTGATGCCAAGTTGGCGAACTTCTGCTTCAGCTCCGATGGCTCCTGCGTCGCCGCGGTGGATTTTCAATACGTCGGCGGCGGGTGCGGCATGGCAGACCTCGCGTACTTCGTGGGAAGTTGCTTTCGTGATGCGGAGGCCGAGCGGCGCGAAGAAGAGATCGTGAATTATTATTTCGAGGCGATGCGCAGCTACCTGAACGCCATGGACGGCGCGGTCTGCCCAAGAGCATTGGAGGAAGACTGGCGAGCTCTCTACCGCGTAGCCTGGGCAGATTTTCATCGCTTCCTGAAGGGTTGGAGCCCGGGTCATTGGAAACTGAGCGCATACAGCGAACGAGTGACCCGCGAGGTCATCGCCTCCCTGCGGAAGGACGAGGCTTAATGGAGCTGACCGCATTAACGGAGCTGGCCGTTCAAGCCGCGACAGAAGCTGGACGAGTGATTCGCTCCTATCGTAAGCGCGAGGTGAAAGTCGAGCATAAGGACGGCGGGCACACCCCGGCTTCCCAAGTGGTGACCGAGGTCGATCACGAAGCCCAGGCTGCCATCCTGCGGATACTCGCGCCTTCGACCGAGAAACTCGATATCGCCGTACTCACCGAGGAAAGCGAAGACGATCGAAGCCGTCTGGAGAAAGACTGCTTCTGGTGCATCGATCCGATGGACGGCACCCTGTCCTTTATCAACGGCGAGGAGGGATACTCCGTGTCGATCGCATTGGTTGCCCGGGATGGTTCACCGCAACTCGGAGTGGTCTATGATCCCGTCCGCAAGGTGCTCTATGAAGCAACTCGGGATCAGGGCCTCAAGCGAAACGGCAGCGCATGGCATCCGGAGCCGAGCGGCACGGAGCTTACGTTTACCTACGACCGGAGCTTTCTCGACCGCCCCGAGCTCGAAGAGGTCATGAGACGACTCGAAACCCATGCTCGATCCCGTGGGCTGCAGCGCCTGGAAGCTACCCAGTATGGCGGGTCCGTGATGAATGCGTGTCACGTTCTGGAGCGAGCACCCGGATGTCATTTCAAATTCCCGAAGCCGCGCGAAGGCGGAGGAAGCCTCTGGGATTATGCGGCCACGGCGTGCATCTTCCGCGAAGCAGGCGCGGTCGTCAGTGACGCGTACGGCGATTCACTGGATCTCAATCGCGCCGACTCCACGTTCATGAACCATCGCGGAGCGATCTACGCGACCGACCCCGCACTGGCTGCGAAAGTGCGAGAGATCATGGCCGAATGCCGGAACGATACCGAACTCTGATCCCGCAGGATCGAACACGATGAAGAGCTGGCTCTTCCTTCTCCTTGTTGTCGATCTCGGTTCCAGGTTCGTTCTGCCCGAGGCTCGAGCCGACGTCACGCTGCCTGGGCTGATCAGCGATCAGATGGTCTTGCAGCGCGAGCGACCGCTCAAGATTTGGGGTTGGGCCGACCCCGGTGAAGATGTCACCGTGATGTTCGGCGGGAAGACGGCTACGGCCAAGGCCGACGATCAGCGCAACTGGAAGGTCGAGCTGCCCGCCATGAAAGCCGACGGCATGGCTCACCGCATGGTCGTCCGCGGCAAGAACAGGATCGAGCTCGACGACATCCTCATCGGCGAAGTGTGGGTCGCCTCTGGTCAGTCGAACATGGAGAAGCCGCTCGGGCCGACTCCCCACCAGGTCGCCTGTCAGGATTGGCAGGAAGAAGTCGCTGCGGCTGATTATCCACAGATCCGACTCTTGGAGATGCCGCCCGAGGAAGCGGCGAAACCGGCATCCGACGCCGACTGCGAGTGGCTGCCGTGTTCGCCGAAGACGATCCTGCTCAAGCGAGGTCGCGGGGCCGGCTACTCGGCCTGCACCTATTTCTTCGCTCGAAAGCTGCACCGAGAGCTGAAGGTCCCCATCGGAATGATCGCGGCCACCGTCGGCGGAACTCGTTGCGAGCCCTGGGCGCCAGGCAAGCACGGCAGGTTGTACAACGGCATGATCGCCCCGGTGACACCGTTCGCCATCCGCGGCGCCATTTGGTACCAGGGCGAGTCCAACGTGGGAGACGGCATGAGGTACGCCGACCGGATGAAGTCCCTGATCGAGGGTTGGCGACGGGCATGGGGCTACGAGTTCCCGTTCTACTTCGTCCAGATCGCGCCCTTCTCGGGATATCGCCCCGGCAGTCTCCCGCAGCTTTGGGAGGCTCAAGTCAGCAACCTCGAGCTTCCACGGACCGGCATGGCGGTGACGACCGACCTGGTCCCCGCTATCAGCGACATCCATCCGGTCAACAAGCTCGACGTAGGCGAGCGGCTGGCTCTTTGGGCACTGGCCAAGGACTACGAGAAGAACATCGTCTACTCGGGGCCGCTCTACAAGTCGATGAAGGTCGAGGGTGACAAGATCCGGCTGTCCTTTGCCCATGTCGGCGGCGGGCTCAAGTCGCGCGACGGCAAACCGCTGGTCGAGTTCGAGGTCGCCGGAGCGGACGGCAGATTCGTGGCGGCTGAAGCCCGTGTCGACGGCGACACGGTCGTTGTCGAGGCCAAGGAAATCACCTCGCCCGTGCACGCTCGTTTCGGCTGGTCCAACGAGGCGTTCCCGAATCTGGTCAACCAGGAAGGCTTGCCGGCTTCACCCTTTCGAACGAGCGGCTGGAAGGGCGGAACCGGGGAGTGACCGGACGCGTGGCGGTTCAATCCTTCGTCCGTTGGATCAGGCAGATGCGAAAGCCCAGGTGCCGGCCGAAGCGTCTGGGCGTATTGTGGTCGCGGTAGGCCGACCGGCTCTTCCAGGCGCTGGCGCCCCAGAATCCGCCGCGGACGACTCGGGCCGTGCCCCTTGCGGGCCCCCACGGATCGTTAGTGCGCGATTTCTGGTAGTACTTAGGACCGTACCAAAACTGGCAC
>CAYZGY010000319.1:0-8588 GCA_964478085.1 uncultured Planctomycetia bacterium | reverse complement strand
CCGACTCTTGATCGGAGACCGTCGAACGGATCGTGGGAGCAAGGCTGGTGTCGGTCAGATCCTCAAGAAGAAGCCGATCTGGACCGAGTTCGATCCGCCCAAGCAGGTCGGTACCGTCAACTTTTACTGCTGGCACTACTGCACGAACGCCATTCACCAGATCGGCGGAAAGTCGTGGCGAACCTGGCGGGAGGAGATTTCGAACGTCTTGTCCTCGAACCAGCGGAGGAAGAAGGGCTCGAATCTCGAGGTCGCCGGCAGCTGGGACCCGGTGAGCGAGTGGGGGCTTCCGTGTGGCCGCGTCTATTCGACCGCCATGGCAGTTCTGACGCTCGAGGTCTTCTATCGATTGCCGCGGACGAAGTCGAAGGGCCTCTGAGCCGTAGCGTTTTCCTCCGACAACGCTTGCCGAAAGAGTTTTCCCTAAGCTCGCGAAGTCGGTCCGAGTGTGGTCGTCGGGTGGAGGCGCACTCCTCGAGGAGGCCGACACGTGTCGAAAGAAAAAAGTACGCGGCGTGCACGAGTGCGCGGGCGGCCGTGCTGTCGTTCGTTCGATCTTTGCCGTGTCGCGTCGGCTGCGGCGTTCGTTCGGGTCGATTCGAACCGCGACGGGTCGCTCGACGTGTCGGACGCGATCTTTACGCTCAAGCACCTTTTTGTCGTCGATGAGGCAGCGCGCTGTGAGGACGCGAGCGATTCGAACGACGACGGAACCCTGAACATCGCCGACGCGGTTTTCGGGCTCTCCTGTCTTTTCCGAGGCGCCGAGTGTCCCCCGTTTCCGTTCCCGCTCTGCGGTGTAGACCCGACGGAGGGTGACCTCGACTGCGAGCTCGTGTTCTGCCCCTGATGGGGATCCGCTCGTCGAGCACCGTTGACGGGGCGGCTTGCTTCTTTCGAGCGGTGCGTTCATCCTTGCGTCGATGCTCGATCGACTCTTTGCACCGTTAACCGCCGATATCGCCGAAGCCCACGCTGACGGCGACCAGCTGAGCGTCCGCGAGCTCCTCGCGAAGATCGGGAGCGAGCCTGCGATCGTCTGCGGGCTCCTCATCGCCGTGCCGATTCTCTGTTGGCTCGTCGGCTTCGGCCACCAGCGCGGCGTGAAGTCGCCGCGTCACTACGCGTACGCGATCCTCGTCTATCTCGCGTGCGTGCCCGGCATGGGCACGGCCGTCGTTACCGGCTACTCGCTCCTCTTCTCGGGCGAGAACCTCCTCGACAAGAACGTCTTCGTCTACTACTTGCCGATTCTGACGATGACCGCGAGCCTCGTCCTCATCGGAAAGAAGGCCGACTTCGACAAGATCCCGGGCTTCGATCGTCTGCGCGGCTTGATGATCGTCATCGCGCTGACGTTCGTGATTCTGCTCGTGCTGATCAAGACGCGCATCTGGGTCGTCTTCGGCGGCTCGATCTACTTCCTCATCGCAGCGGGGATTTTCGTCTTCGGGCTCCTGAAATGGGCGGGGCACCTGATGACCCGCTCGAAGGGCGAGGAGAGGCGCGAACGGCCCACTTGGACCGGAGAGTAGCGGCCGCCCGGGGATACCCCGAAAGCCCGTGCTCGCGATCACGACTCGAAGATGAGACTTCTCTTCGTGCGGCATGACGATCGGTGCTCTGGATCGTTCTTCCCTACAGCTCCGACGCTCTTTTCTACCATCGGCCTTGGCTGACCCGGTCGATCGTCGTGGCGTCTTGCACGCTCAGCCTCGCTGCCTTCTTCGATACGATTCCGCGCTCTGTCGTGGAGTGGTTGAGCCTCACGCTCGGCTTTCACGATGTCGTGCGTCCGTGGGAGTGGTTCACCTCAGCTCTCATTCACGATCACGTCCTGACGCTTATCTGCGCTGCGCCCTTCTTCTGGGTCTTCGGATCGATGGTCGAGGGGCGGCTCGGTTGGTGGCGAACGCTGCTGGTCTACGCGGGAATCCTCGCTGCGGACGGGCTCGTCATGCAGTGGCTCGCGGAGGACTTTGCGCCTTTTTCGGTGCGTTCGGGTCTCACGGGACTCACGTGGGGCACGCTCGCGATCGCTTGCGTCTGGAACGCTCGCACGGAGGTGAGCCTCGTTCGCGCCGCACAGGCTTGGTGGGAAAACGCATCCGGGTTCGAGCAGGCCGCGCCTCCGAAGCTCGTGTTGACCTACCTGATTCTCGAGGCGTTTAGCAGCGTCTTGTGCATTCTGGGGACCTCTCTCGAGATCATGGGGAAGTTTCCGGTCTTGCCCCACTTCGCGCATCTCGCGATGTTTCCACTCGGTCTGACGATCGGCGTGCAGTTCTTCGATCGCGGGTGGGTGAGACACGATGGGCTCGATTGGTTCTCTCGGAAGGACTACGCGTCACGTGCGTTTCGTCGGGAGCGGACCTTTCGAGCTCACGACGATCCGAAGAGCGCGGAGGAGCTCGAGCGATTCGCCGAGCTCGACCCCGATTCGCCCCTGGCTGCTCGTCTCGAGGCAGAAGCGGACATGCGGCGGAGCCTCGAGGTCGGGCGGGTGCGTGTCGCCTTCGAGAGATTTGTCGAGGCGATCGAGATCGATGCGGAGTGGCGACTTTCGGAGGATCTCTTGCTGCGCCTCCTTCAGGATCTCGAGGGGCACGACCTTTTCGAGGAGATGCTGCGTGTCTTGCCCGAGAATCGGGCGCATCTTTCGAAGCACGACTCGGAGCTTCGATTGTTCGAATCTCACGCGCTCGTCGGATTGCGGCGGCCCGCTTCGGCTCTCGACGTCATCGAAAGGATGCTTCCCGATCACGCGATGACGGAATCTGAGATTGCCGCCCGCGACCGGGTGCGGTCTCGAGCCGAGGAGCTTCACGAGGACGGAGTGCTCGAGCTCGACGTCACGGACCCGTGATCGCGGCCTCGTCGAGCTCGAGGTGCAGGATCGCCTGACGGCCGTCGGTCGTGCAGATGACGTGAATACGTCCGTCGCGTGTCTGGATCGCGCAGGGATAAGCGAAGGTGTTGTCGCCCTCGAGGAGATTTCGGCGGTGAGGGTAGGTCTTGTCGCCGTCCGTCGAGATCGCGGCCGTGAGCGGTGTGCGCTCGTTCATGTTGTCGTTGTAAACGAGGAGCAGGCTGCCGTTCTCGAGCTTGATGAACTCGACCGCGGCGTTCGGGTTGCGGAACTCGGTGGGAGCGGCGTCGGTCCAGGTCTTTCCACCGTCGCGAGATTCCGAGCGTAGCAGGTATCCCTTGTCGGTCGGCAGGTAGTCTCCGCCTCGGCGGATATAGGCGACGAGGTGGTCATCGGTCAGCTGGACGACCTGCGCTTGCAGGTTGCCCTTTTCCGATCCGATGCGCGGAGTCTCGCTCCACGTCCTCTTCTTCGGGTCGTAGCGAAGGAAGAAGGACGACGTTGCGGGCGCGGTCTCCTCGCGGTCGTCTCCCGCCTCGAAGTAGAGCGGCAGGAGGTAGTCTCCGTCGTTCAGCACGATCGGTTGGCCGCGCACCATCGTGCCCTCCTCGAACGTGAGCATGAAGGAGTCGGACCACGTGCGAGCGCCATCCTTCGAGATCTTCGCTTTGACACGCGCCGTCGACCAAGTTTCGCCGTAGCGATTGACGTAGAAGAGCCAGACGAGACCGTCCGGGGCTTGCCAGACGACGGGATTGCCTTCCGATCGATCGGGCGTGTCGGCGATCGCCGTCGGTGTCGTCCACTCGCCGCTCTGGCGATCGAGGCGTGCGCCGTAGACGGCCGTGTCGTCACCGTACTCGCCCGAGCCGCCGTAGAAGGCGAGGTAGAGATCTCCGTTCGCGAGCTCGGTGAACGATGCGGGGTGCTTGTAGCGACCGCCGGGATTCTCCGGGCCGAAGACGCGAGTGACGCGGACGCCGTCGACGGCCGACTCAGGGGCGGGGGGCGTAGACGGAATCGTTCGGCACGAAGTTCCGATACCGTGAAGGGCGAGCAGAGTGGCGATAACGGACAGCGAGCGCAGAGTGGGCACGGGCAGGTCTCCGGTGGGATGAGCGCGTTCTTCGACGTTTCGAGGAATAGCCTAACCACTCGACCTCCCCTGAAGTACGGCTTTTCTCGGACCTGTTCAAGCTCGCCGAGCGGTCGCGTCGATGATGACTTCGAGGGTCTCTGACTCACTCAGCCAATCCATCGGAGCTCACTCGGTCGGATGTCTCTCCAGCGAAAGACAAAGCCGTCGTTCTTCGGGACGCTCGCGCGCTCTGCGGCGATCGTGCTCGGCCTGTGGATCGCGACCGTCGTGCTCGCGACGAAGGCGGCCGCGGAGGAGTTCACGATCCTCGGCGCACGTGCGATTGGTATGGGCGGTGCTGGAGTAGCGCTTTCGCGGGGCTCGCTGAGCAATCACTGGAACCCCGCCGGGCTCGCGCCGCCGGGCTCGATCTCGCCGCTTCGCTTCTTCGACTACCGAGTCCCCGGAGCCGTCATGGCGACCGTGACGAACGACGTCATCCAGGAGATCGACGATGTCGTCGAGCTCGTCGACCGCCTCGACTTCAACGACATCGAGAATCGCCTGGCGAACGGCAACTCGCTCGCGCCGAGTCAGATCGGAGACCTCTTACGCGTCGCGGAGCAGCTGCCCGAGCTCGGAAAGAGCGGCTCGGGGCTCATCGTGGACGCGGCGGCCGGCATCGACATTCGCCTCTGGCGCTTCGGTGTCTCGGCCCTCGGGACGTTTCACGGTGGTGGTTTCACGAAGCTCGACCTGGAGACGCTCGCTCTCGGCAGCTCGGGAATCGGCGCTGTCGTCCCGGGTCTCGGCGGTACACCCGCGACCGCTGCGGGTGTCGCGTTTTCCGATCAGCTCGTCGCGACGGGTCTCGTGACGCGTGCGCAGGCCGACGAGATCGCGTTCTTCTCCGAGGCGGCAGAGGTCAACATCAACGACGCAGGGTTTCGCAGCCTCATCGTCGACGTTCTCGAGGCGACCGACGCGAACGTCGGTGGGCCACTCTCGAATCTTCTGACGAACAATGGCAGCGGCGTCGATTTGCGCGCGTTGACGACACAGGAGGTCGGTCTCGGATACGCGCAGCCGCTCGGTGAGCTCTTTCCGCTTCCTCCGGCGAGTTGGGTCTCGGTCGGAGCGACCGTGAAGGTCATCCGAGGGACGACGTACTTCAATGGCTTCTCGCTCAACGACCTCCAGGACTTCGACGATCTCCTCTCGGAGATCACCGACAACGAGGATGAGAGCACGTCCTTCAATGTCGGAGTGGACGTCGGCGTCCTCGTGCAGCCGCTCGACTGGATCTCCGTCGGCGTCGTCGCGAAAAACCTCAACCGCCCCGAGTTCGACTTCGAGGGGCCCGGGGACTACAAGCTCGATCCGCAGATCCGTGCGGGGATCGGTCTCGTCGACATCCTCGACGGCGTGACGCTGGCCGCCGACATCGACGTGACGCGTAACCAGAGCGATTCACTGCCCGGGCGAACTTCGCAGATGGTCGGGGCCGGCATCGAGTACGATGTCGGCGACTGGAACGTGCTCTTTCTGCGCGGCGGCGTGTCACAGAACCTCGCGGACTTCAACGAAGGAGTCGGCATCCACGCGGGCTTCAGCGTTCGTGCGCTCGGGGTCTCGATCGACGCCGCCGCGATGGTCTCGCCCGAGTTCACGAGCCTCGAGAGCTCCGACGATTCCGACGAGGTGCCGGAACGTGGAGGCCTCGGCCTCGAGCTCTCGGTGTTCGTGCCGATCGACTGAGCGGGCGTCTGCCCTGGCTCGATCTTACGTCTTGGGAACCATTCTCTTCGATACGACGACTCTCCCCGACGGCCCCCATTCGTTCGAAGCAGTCGTCGAGGACGGCAAGGGCAACAGCGCGACGGCGCTCGCGGTCACGCAGTCGTCGACAACTCGGCTCCCGTGGTGACGATCTCTGATCCGATCGACGGCGCGGTCGTCGGTGGATTGATCGATCTCGAGATTTCGGCGTCGGACGCCGGGTCGGGCGTCGCGGAGATCGAGGTGCTGGCAGGAGGTCTCGCGCCGACGGGAGATCCTTCGGCGACCTACGACCCCGAGGTCGGCCCGGTAACGGTCAACGGGTCGGAGGACACGACGCTTCGGCCGGATGGCACGCTGTCGATCACCGCGTGTGTCGTCTGCCGTCGGTAACGAGTCGATCGCGACGGTCAGTGTCGTCGTCGACAGCACGCTTCCTGACAAAGCGCTCGTCTCGCCGAGTGACGGAGACCGCGTCAAGGGGACTGTCTCGATCACCGCGGAGTCGTCCGCGGCGGACCTCGACTTGATCGTGATTCTCGTCGACGGGCAGCAAATCGGCGCGTCGGTGACCTCTCCGTTCACGGTCGACTACGACACGACCGCGCGACTCGACGGCCAGATGGAAATCACGGCCGTGACGCGCGACCTCGCGGGGAACGAGAGCAGCTGCTCGATTCACGTGACCGTCAACAACCAGAAGGTGCGCCTCTTTCCGCGTGCGTTCGACTTGAAATCCGAGTACCGCGGCAAGGCGAAGGTCCGGGCGCGTGTCACGGGACCGAACCTCGGGCTGATGCAGCCGGTTTCGAGCCACGACGTCCGTCTCGTTGTTCCCGGCGGTGGTTCCGTCGTGGCGACGGGGAGCGAGACATGGATTCCGGGCTGCGGGCTTTGAATCAAGTTCGATCGCAAGCAACTGATCAACGCGATTCGAGCAGGAATTTCCTGTGGCCAGATCCAACCGAGGCGCCGCGTACGCATTCAGCTCGTGGTCGGACTCATCGGAACTCTCCTCCTCGTGGTGCTCGTCACCTCGCTTCCCGAAGCGCGTATCGACGAGCCGGCCGTCTCTCCGGAGGCGGTCGGCTCGGTCGACACCGAGGAAGAACAGAAACGTGCCGTCCGTGACGTACCGACGATCGTGACGACACCCGCGGAGGTCCGCGAGGTCGTCCACGCGACGCGCTCAGCAACGAGCGAAGAGGCGAAAGACCTTCGCCGCCTCGCGTTGACGTCGAGCGATCCGCTCGTCATCGGCAACGCAGTGCGCGCGCTCGGGCGACTCGGCGAGTTCGCGAGCGATCCGAACCTCGTCGCGCCGATCACTTATGAGAACATCGACAAGTTCGCATTCTTCGGAGAGGGGAAGCGCGTCGCAGGGGTCGAGTGGACCACGTCGCGATGCGCGAGCGTGAAGTTCGAGCGGTGACTATTCTTCCTCGGAGTCTTCCGGCTCGACGCGCTCGTCGCGTACCTCGACGTCCTCGATCGTGTTGCCTGGCGCGACCTCGATCCCTTCGACCGTTCCGACGATCTCGCTTCGCTGCATCAGCTCGAGTCGGTACGTCGCCGGTGGAAGGTGCTCGAGGTGGAACTGGCTGACGCGCGAGCTGAAGCGGAAGATCCGTGGCGGCGCGGGTGGCTCGCTCGTCGTGATCAAGCGGATCGAGTAGGCGCGAGCCGGACCCGACGAACGGATGCGACCGGCGATCGAGCCGGGGGACTTCAGCCGGATCTCGACGTCTTGCGCGTCCGACTTGACTCCCTCGACCACCGCGTGGCCGCGCTCGAGATCGCCTGCGCTGATGCGATACTGGCCGTGTGGTAGCGATGAGAATCGAAAAACTCCGTCGCGGTTCGTCGCGACCCGCATGCCGCGTCCCTCGCCATCGAGTCGAACGATGACGAGCGTCATCGGCACGCCTTCGTCGTTGAGCACTCGTCCCGAGATCGTCGCCGGGCCCGCTTCGAGCTTGATGATCAGTCCCGTGATCGACTCCGTGCCGAGCTGAATCATCTTTGCAGGCGCCGAGCCGTACTCGGTGCTGACCGCGCGCAGCTGATACTCACCGGGCGGGAACTTCTTGAAGTGAAACTCGCCGTCGCCAGTGCTTCGCAGGAGCACGGTCTTGCCGCCCGCGAGCTCGACTTGCGCGCCGGGCACGACGAGGTCTTCGGAGTCGACGACGTGACCGCGAACCTCGAGCCCGGGGCGGAAACGAATCTCGACGCCACCGGCGTCGAGGTCGGCGACAGAGACCTCGAGCGCCACGTTCGGGTAGTTCGCGTGCGTCGCTGTCAGGCCGATCATCACATCGTCCGTCGAGGGCAGGTTCTTGATCGATGCGTTTCCTCGGGTGTCGGACACGGCCGGAGAGACGATCCGCGACGAGGCGAGAACTCCTGCGACGCGAACCTTCACGCGGACGTTGGCCAGAGGTGTTCCGTCGGGGTCGAGCACGCGTACGATGGCTGGGCGATCATCGGGAAGGATGATTTCGGCGCTCTCCTGTTCCGGGACGAGCACTTCGATCGGGCCGGCCGAGCGGTACTGCTGATGCGCGACGGTCAGAGTCCACGCGCCGTCATCGAGACCGGCGAAGCGGAAGTTGCCGGCGCGATCGCTCGCGGCGGCGCGTCGCTGAGGCCCGTCGCCCGTCTTGCGAACGAGCGTCAATCGCGCACGCGAGACCGGCTTGCGTTTCGTGTCGAGCACGCGGCCTGTGAATCGTGCGCCGGGCTCGAAGCGGATCTCGATCGGCTGCTCCTCGGTCCCTCGTGCGTCAGCGGCTCCTTTCCCCTCCTCGACGATCGTCAGGTCGCGATGGTCCGGAAGGTACTCGAGGGTGCGAGTCAGTG
>CAYZGY010000318.1:0-8651 GCA_964478085.1 uncultured Planctomycetia bacterium | reverse complement strand
CGACTTTCGCGCGAGCCTTCTTGCAGGCCTTCTCGAGCTCGTGGGATTGCTCGATCGGCATCTGTGGATCGGCGTCGCCGTGGATGAGCCAGAGCGGCGGATCCTTCGCATCGACGTGCTGAACCGGACTCGCGAGGCGCGCGAGCTTCGGGAACTTCTTCGGGGAGCCGCCGAGGAGGAGGTCGAGCGCTTGCACGCGGACGCTCAGGCCGTGCGGTGTCGACTGCGAGAGGATGCTCGTCAGATTCGAGGCTCCGTAGAAGGAGACCGCTGCCTGCACATGGGAGGAGGTCTTGCGGTGATCTCCGACGGTGCCTTCGAGCTCGGCGACGCCGTTCGAGACTCCGACGAGGGCGGCTAAGTGTCCGCCGGCAGACGCGCCTGCGACGACGAAGCGCTTCTCGTCGAATTCGTAGCGCGCGGCCCTCGCGCGCAGGAAGCGAATCGCTGCCTTGATGTCGTGAATCTGAGCCGGAAACTTCGCGACGGGACTCAAGCGGTAGTCGACGCCGGCGATCGCGAATCCGTGATCGAGCATCGACCGAATCGGCACGCTGCTCTTCGATCCGCTACGCCACGCGCCACCGTGAACCCACACGATGAGCGGGCGCTCTTCGGCTCTGCCTTTCGACGGTTCGCCCTTCGGCTGGTAGATGTCGAGCAGCAGGCGATGGTCGCCGACCTTCGCGTAAAGCACGTCGCGGTGGGTCGGCTCGGTCGCGTACGTCTCATCGGTCACCGCGATCAGGAGCGACATCAGGGGGAGCAGGAGAGCGAGCGAAAGCTCGCGTGCGATTACCTTCATGGATCACCTCCTCGGTGAACCATGAAGATAACCGCGAAGCGCTTCGGATGTCAGTGCGACGGGACGAATCTGCCGTACGTGTACGTGAGCGTCTTGTCCTCGCCCGCTCTTCCTTCGGATGGGAGAAACGAGTCTCAGGCACAACGAGATCGACGCAGGAGCGCCGCTTCCTCCTCGCAGGCAGAAACACGATCGCGAAGCGCTGATCCGGGGCGGTCTGATCGCGAGCTTCGAGGCGACCCTGAATCAGGACCGGAGCGTCGACGATCTCGAGCTCGAGGCCCGGGTCAGCGGCGATCGATGCGTTCGGCACGCCGTTGTTGCAGGGTTCGCACTCCATCGTGCTCGGAGCGTGAACGCCGGCTTTGAATGCGAGCCAGTCGATCTGCACGTCACCGTCGTTACCCGTCGACGGCATCGCGATGCCGAGGAAGTTACCGACGGTGGCGCCGAAGTCGACCTCTGCCGACTGCAGCACGACGTTCGACGAGCTACCGAACCGCCAGAGCGGAGTGTCGTTGCCGTTGAGGTCGACGGTAGCGTCGTAGGTGTCGTCACCATCCGGATCCTCGACGGTCGCCCAGAAGCTCCGGAACGTCGTGATCGATGCGTTCGGGAAGATGTCGAGCGGCTGTGTGCTCATCTGCATCTGATTCCCCGACTGGAGGCTGAAGCTCAGTCCCGCCGGCACACCTTCGGTGCCGAGGCCTGGAACGATCTCGACGGTGTCGTCGACGTAGCTCGTCGCGTCGCCAGGAAGTCCGACGGCGAGCTCTTCGCCGTCGCGGAGGATCGTGAGACTCGCCCACTCCTTGCCGATGTTCTCCCACGTGAGCTCGACCGTTCCAACGACGATCGTGCAGGTGAGCATCTCCGGGCAGAGCGAGGTATCTCCACGCCGGTCACGAGCTCGGGAATGAGGGAGAAGTCCGAGCTGTCGAGCGTCGCGTTGAATCCCTGAATCGCGATGACGTTGTCGCCGAGTCGCACGATGCCCTCGGGAATGCCGAAGATCTGGGCGCCGTTCGCTTCGCGCTGCGCTTCCGAGAGAGCGTCGAAGGGGACGATCTCGTCGGTGGGCGCCGAAGCGAATCGCGCGACCTCTTCGCCGTTGAGATACGCGATAAACGCGTCGTCGTAGTCGATCGACAGCGCGAGGCCTTCGACGTCGCCGAGGCTGTCGACGTTGAAGCTCTTGCGGATGTAGAGGCTCGAGAAGCCGGGCTGGCTCTCGTCGACGTCCGGCGTCTCCGGATCGTCGATGATCATCTGCATGTCCTCGACGCTCAGGATTTGCGGCACGCCCCGAATGCCGGCGAGCTCATCTCGGACTGCCTTCCTGAGATCTTCCGCTTTCGGGATCCACCTCCAGCCTCCGTCAGCATCTCGCTCGATCGCGAGCGTTCCTGCGTGAACGTTCGAGTGACAGGGGCTCGAGATTCTCCGATTCTCGGACGGCTCGAGACGTTGTAGGATGTCCGGGCTCTATCCACGAAGTCCCACGGATACGACAGGACCGACGACATGGCGAACCTGCTCTCTCAGAACTGGCTGCTCGACCGGCGACATTTCCTCCGCGGCCTGGGCGTCTCGCTCGCGCTGCCGTTCCTCGACTGCATGAGGCCGCTGCGGGCATCTGAAGATGCCGACCGACCGCGTCGCAGTGTCTTCATCTACCTGCCGAACGGCGTCAATACGAACGACTACGAGATGGAGAAGGCGGGACGAGACTACGAGCTCTCTCGTATTCTCACGCCGCTCGAGAAGCATCGCGCGAACATCACGCCGATCAGCGGACTCTATCATCCGACCGCCGCCGGTATCGCTCACAGCGCGACGCAGACTTGGCTCACGGGAGCGAAGTACGGTCCGACCGATCGGAACTCGATCTCGGTCGATCAGCTCATCGCGCAGGTGAGCGCTCCAAAGACTCGCTATTCTTCGCTCGAGATCAGCAATCAGGGGCAGACCTTGGCTGTCTCGGCAGACGGGGTCTCTCTCCCCGCGCGCAAGAGCCCCGCGGTCGTCTTTCGAAGCCTCTTCGCCGAGCCGAAAGGCGGAGTCGAGAAGCAGCGCCGCGGGCTGCGGCGCAAGCAGAGCATGCTCGATCTCGTCCTCGGCGATGCGAAGTCGCTCTCGCGCAAGCTCGGCAAGGGCGACCGAGGGCGTCTCGAGCAGTACCTCGGCGCCGTGCGTGAGGTCGAGATTCGCACCCAGCGAGCCGAAGCATGGCTCGACACGCCTCGACCGAAGATCGAGCCGAGTGTCGCCGGAAAGCTCGATCGCGACATTCCGCTCAAGCGGCTCGGTGAGTACCTGCGGACGATCTACGACATCATCGTGCTCGCGTTCCAGACCGACGTGACTCGCGTCGTGACGTTCAACACGGGAAACGAGGGGACCGGACCTTCCGTCCCCGAGATCGGCGTCAATCGAGACCGTCACTCGCTCTCGCATCACAACGGGAACAAGGAGGCGCTCGAGCAGTTGACGCGCAGCGACACGTTCAACGTCGCGCAGTTCGCGTACTTCCTCGAGCGACTTTCCGCTGTTCGCGAAGGCGACCAGGCGCTCATCGACACGACCGTCGCGCTCTACGGCAGCGGGTTGTCGTACGGAAACAGCCACGGCACGACGAGCTTGCCTCTCGTGCTCGCGGGTGGCTCGAAGCTGGGTCTGAAGCACGGTGCTCATGTCGATTTCAATCGTCAGGTGGGGAGCTTCCAGGGATACGGCAAGGGCCTCGGCGTCTATCACGGCGCGGTCAACTCGAAGGCCCACTTCAGCAATCTCCTGCTGACGATCGCTCAGAGGATGGGCGTCGAGACCGAGTCGTTCTCCGATTCGAACGGGACGGTTTCGGAGATCGTCGCGTGAAGGCGTGTCGATCCTTTCGGCGATGGCTGTCGGTGCTCGTCTTCGCCGTCGCCAACGCTGTTTCTGTTCCCTCGATGGCCGAGGAGACGTCCGAAGCCCTGCGCGATCACGTTCCGAAGCGTGGCGTGTTCCCGCCGAAGGGAGCCGGGATCCAGCTTGCGGGCGATCTCGTCATCAGCGACCCGATCAACCGTCGAGGCGGCCTTCGACAAGGAGACAACCGCCGGCGACACTACTTCGCCATGCTCCCGTACGGCTTGCTTCGCTACCACGGTGCACCGGCGGACGTGCGAGACATTCCGACCGGCACGCATCTCTACGGACGCTTCCTCTTGCCGCTCGAGGGGGAGGAAGAGACGATTCAGCTGCTCTCGGCGGAGGAGCTGAAGCGGACACCGTCCGCGAAGTACAACCACGCGATCTTGCTCGAGGACGCCGTCAGCTTCTACTCGCGACAAGGGCGAACCTGGAAGGTCGTCGCCATCGAGCAAGGGACCGGTCCCGCGAGATTGCTCAAGCTCTCGGTCGAGCCGATCGGTCCGGAGATCGAGGGCGGGATCAACAAGCCTCTTCGATTCAACATCGATGGAGCCACTCGGGTTTGGAAGAAGCGGGGTCTCGTGGGGAGAGATCAGGTCGTCCCGGGCGCTGAGGTCCACGTGAATCTGACGTGGGGTCCCTTTCGGAGTCTCGCGACGACGGATATCTGGCTCGATGACGAGAGCCTCGACGCCTGCCGCGAGATCCAGCGACAACGACACCTGAAGCTGATCCGCTCGCGATTCCTTCCCGGCTGGGTCGACGAGGTGAAGAACTTCGACGACGGTGGCGGCGAGGTGACGGTGACGTTTTTCGGCGGCATGGATCCGTCGCTCTACGAAGATCTCCGCAAGATGAAGGGCAGGACACCGAAGATCTGCAACGCGGAGACGACGCTGCGGACTTGGGGCTACCATCAGGAGTACGCTTCGCCGGGGAGCATGCTCGGTTGGAAGGAGTCGAAGGAACCTCCGCCGGGAAGCAGCGGCTTTCAAATGCGGCTTCGCGTCCGGCAGATGCTCGATGGCTTCCGCCCTGGGCGCATCATTCGCGTCAGGGGGCCGTGGACCTACGTCCTGCTCGCGCACGACGAGTGGTTGACGACGCGCGAAGACTACGAGCGCTCGAAGAAAATGGTTCTGCCATGACCAGGCTCCGGATCGTACTCGTCCTGGTCTTGGTGGCGTGTGCGGAGGAGGTCCGTGCGCAGACGCTCGGCGCGTTCTTCGACAAGTACTGTCTGCGTTGCCATGACGCGAAGACGCAGAAGGCCAAGTTCCGCCTCGACACGCTCGCGCTGGACTTCGCGAGTCCGCAGGTCGCGCAGAAGTGGAGCGAGGTCGTCTTTCGGATCAACGCCGGCGAGATGCCACCGCCGAAGGAGGCACAGCCGAGCGCCAAGGAGATCGGAGAGATCGTCGACACCCTGACGACGAAGATCCGCAACGGGGCGGCGGCTCGTATGGCACGGCGCGGGCGAGTGGAGCACTACCGCTTGAGTCGTCAGGAGTACGCGCACACGGTGTACGACCTTCTCGGAGTGGTCCTCGACGTCGAGGCGCCGGGGGCATTCAACGAGGATCCGCGGCTTCACGGCTTCGATCGCATCGGCGCGCTTCTCTCCGTCGCGCCTTCGCACATCGAGCGCTACTTCGAGGCCGCCGATGCCATCGTGAGGCTCGCGTTTCCCGATTCAGAGTCGAAGTCGAAGGTCGTCCGGCGAGAGCATCGAGATGGAAAGCGCCAACTCCTCCAGCTCGGTGAATCGTGGAGCGCCTTCAGTCTGCGTCAGCCCGGCCGCTATCGCATCAAGATTCAGGTGAGCGGCTTGCCCGCGTTCACGGGCAGGGTTCCGCGCGTGTCGCTCTGGCACAATCATCACAAGCGATCCTTCGACGGCGTCGACCTCGTCACGCCGGAGGATGAGCCCGCGACGATCGAGCTCGAGGGACGATTTCCGGCCGGGGGCTACGCGATCCGCAATCATGCGAGGTCGCAGAATCATCCGAACGGAGCCTACAAGCTCTTTCGCAACGAGCTCATCGACGCCGACACGCCCGTGTCATCCTTGCGAGGCGGGTTCTTCGCGTCGCGAACGAAGATCGTCGACGAGGAGGGGCGACCAGTGATGCCGCTCCTGCTCGTGGATTGGGTCGAAATCGAGGGACCCCTATCGACCGAGGCGGATCGGGCGAAGCGCGAGGGAGTGTTTCCAAGGATTCCAGACGACCCGAACGAGCTCCGGGCGTGCTGGAAGCGATTCGCCGAGCGGGCCTGGCGAAGACCCGTCACCGATTCCGAGATCGAGCGCTTCGCGAGCTTCGTGGCCGCAGAGCTCGAGGCCGGTGAATCGTTCCGATCGGCGTATCGATCCGCACTGACGAGCGTCTTGATCGCTCGCAGCTTCTTCAGCCTCGAGGAAGGATCGCCGGACGAGAATCGAGCGAAGATCGACGACTTCGAGCTCGCCAGTCGCCTGTCCTTTTTCCTCTGGAGCTCGATGCCGGACGAGAAGCTGTTCGCCGCGGCGCGAAGCGGTGAGCTTTCGAGTTCCGAACGGCTATCGGCCGAACTCGATCGGATCTTGGCCGACCCGAAGATCGAGCGCTTCCTCGACTCGTTTCCGAAGCAGTGGCTGCAGCTCCATCGGGTCGGCATGTTCCAACCCGATCCGAGGCTCTATCCGCGCTACGATCCTTGGCTCGAAGAGAGCATGGTGCTCGAGACGACGAGCTACTTCGCGGAGATGTTCGAAAAGAACCTGCCGCTCCGTCAGCTCGTCGACTCCGATTGGACGATGCTCAACTCGCGTCTCGCCGTTCACTACGGCCTGCCGAGACCGAAGCGACTGAAACTCGTTCGCGTGCAGCTGGATTCCGAGTCCGGTCGTGGCGGTCTGCTGACTCACGCGTCGATCCTCTCGCTGACTTCGGACGGCACGCGTCATCGACCCGTCCACCGCGGAGCTTGGCTGTCCGAGGTGATCTTTGCGCACACACCTGCGCCGCCGCCACCGAATGTCGAGCCCCTCGAGCCGGTCCGAGGCGATCAGCCGAAGAAGACGATCCGTGCTCAGATCGAGGCGCACGCGACGAACCCGAATTGCGTCTCGTGTCACGCAAAGATCGATCCGCTCGGGCTCGCCTTCGAGAACTTCGACGCGATCGGACGTTGGCGAGAGACCGAACGCGTCGAGGGAGGCGTCGGTGAGAACCCACCAGTCGACGCGTCGGGTGTGCTGCCTGACGGACGCGCGTTCTCCGGACCCGCCGAGTTCAAGAAACTTCTCGCCGAAGATGACGGGCGTCTCGCCGAGGCGTTCTTGGAGCAGCTCGCGACGTATGCGCTGCGGCGCGTGATGACGGTCGACGATATGGAGTCTCTCCAATCGATCGCCACGACGGCCAAGAAGAACGGCTACCGACTGAGGAGCCTGATTCGCGGTCTGGTCTTGTCGGAGCTGTTTCAGAAGCGCTGAGATCGACGTCCATTCCAGCCTGAGTACCGTTACCCCATGCGAACGTATTCCTGCCTTGCGCTCTGTGTCGCTTTGTTTCTCTCGTCGTGCAGGGCGCGCCAGGACATCGAAATCCTCTCTTGGAACATCCTTCACGGCGCGAACGCGCGCGGTGAGCTCAATCTCGAAGCGAAACGAGACTATCTTCGCGAGAGCACTGCGGAATTGATCTTCCTGCAGGAGGTCGACGAGAGGTGCACGCGCTCGGACGGCGTCGATCAGATGGCCTTCCTCGCCGAAGGGAGCGGCCGTGCACCTGGTTTCGGCTCCTTCATGCCGTTTCAGGGCGGCCGGTACGGCATGGGCATGCTCAGTAGCTTGCCCGTCCGCGAGTATCGATCCTTGCGACTGCCCGACGGCAACGAGCCGCGTGTCGCGCTCATTTTGGAGACGACGGTTCTCGATGAGCCCCTCGTCGCGGCGGACGTGCACTTCAATTGGATTCCCGATGACACAGCGCGTTTCGCGCAGGCGAAGGCCCTGCTGGACCACCTCGACACGATCGACGCCGCGGCGATCGTCGTCGGCGATTTCAATGACGTCCCCGAGAGTCGTACTCTGAAGCTCTACTTCGATGCGGGCTTTACGCAAGTCGACCGGCTGGAGCCCAGCTTCAGCTCGGACCGTCCGCGCATCGATATCGACCACGTCCTGATCCGGAGTGGTGACCGGCTCGAGATCGAGAGTCTCGGAGGGGAGGTCGTCGACGGTCTGAAGCTCTCGGACCATCGACCCGTCGCGGCGAAGGTACGCGTCCGCAGGAGATAGACGGCACGAAGGAGGCACCACGTCTCGTTGGCTCGCGGTTCTGCTCTTGGCCTTGCCGGCACGCGTCACATTCGCGGAGAGCGTGATTCCGAACGGGTCGTTCGACAAGAGCTCCGAGGGATGACGGAACTTCGCCGCGGAAGAGAAGGGTGTCGTTTCCGACGACCGTACGTCGCGGGCGGAGCTCCTTATCTCTCGCTCAAGGAGCTTGTGGACTTCGACGATTCGTACTTCGCGTTCGGCTCGCTCGGAGAGCAGCGGGGCATGGCACACAACGCGAAGCTACGGGAGAGCTTTTCCGGATCGTCGGAAGAGGATCGTAAGGCCACGGTCGAGTTGGCACGGAAGCGATGGCAGTCGTGGCTCGATTCGAAGCCGTCTGTCGGAAAGGAGCGCCGCTTCGAGACGTCGCTCGGGGTCGGCAAAGACAAGCTCGAATCACTGGCAAGATTGCGGGAGCTTCTCAGCGCGAGCGGAAGAGCTCGAGCACGAGGCGATTGACGTCGATTCCGTAGCGCGTGCGACTGTTCGGTCGGTTGTGGTCGAGCGCGGCGACGTGCCTGAGCTCGGCGGTCTTTCCTCCTGCGCAGGATTCGTATCGACTGCTGCGGACTCTACTTTTTCCCCGAGTTCAAGAGCTCGACC
>CAYZGY010000317.1:0-8673 GCA_964478085.1 uncultured Planctomycetia bacterium | reverse complement strand
CGCGAAGAAGGGTTGAGGCGCGGGGTTCGCGCTCGACCGACAGTGGCGACGTCGCGGTTCTCGGGATACGATGGCTTCATGTCCGAGCCGTCGTCTACCCTGGACCTGTTCCTCGATCCTCTTGCGGCATGCCTGACGCCCGAAGTCGCTCTGCGAATCGCCAATCTCGAGACTGACGAGCGCACCCGATCTCGTCTCGAGGAGCTACGGAAGCGGGCGAACGAGGGGCAGCTGTCGTCTTCGGAACGCTCCGAGTACCAAGAGCTTGTGGAAGGGCACGAACTTTTGGCCATCTTCAAGGCCAAGGCGTGTTCGGTGCTCGAGAGCGCGGATTCCGACTAGTTGTCGAATTCGTTCGCTTCCGGACTGAAGAGTCGTCAGGGGGATCGATGGTCGATGATTCGACACGGCGATACGTCCGTGATCGTGCGGGCTCTCGCTGCGAGTATTGCCTCTTGCCCGAGCTCGTCGGTGACGTCCCGTTTCACGTCGAGCATGTAATGGCCCGGCAGCACGGGGGAGCTGACGACCCCGGCACTCTTGCGCTCGCTTGCGATCGCTGCAATCTCTACAAGGGGCCGAATCTGGCTCGATCGACCCGGCCGGGGCACTCGTTGCGCTGTTTCACCCGCGATCTCAGGATTGGTCCAGGCATTTTCAGATGGACGACGGCAAGGTGCTCGGGAGGACACCCGAGGAGCGAGCCACGGTTCGTCTACTGAATATGAACGCGCCTCGACGAGTTCAATTGCGCAGAGTTCTGAGCCTCGACGGGAACTCGACTTGACCCGAGAGCGTGCGTGATTGCTCAGTCCGGCAGAGAGATTCGAATCCCGCGCTTGAACCGCCCGGGAGCGTCGTCGCGTTGGGTCCAGATCCAGAGATCGCGTGAGTCGCCCGTGACGCCGATGTCGTTGATGCCGTCGTTGATGCCGTCGTTGTTGAAGTCGGCGATGGTGACGGTCTCGGGTTCGACGTAGACCTCCGTGCGCAGCTGCCACTGGTACGCGGTGTGGGTGAACTCTCCCGGTGGCAGGAGGTCGTGGAGCTGTGTCGTGAATCCGCGGATCCCGACCATCGGGAGCTTTCGGAAGCCTCCCGCGCTCTGCGCGTCTTGAACGAGAAGTTGGGCGAATCCGTCGTCCCGCGTGACGACGAGGTCGGTCTTCAGATCGCCGTCGACGTCGGCGGCGGTGAGCGAGAGTGGGAACCCGTTCACGTCTGTCGTTCGCGGTGGCAAGAGCGTTCCGGGTGCGGCGGGGTCTTGAAGAAGCAGGAGAACGTCATCGGTGTCCTCTTCGATGACGACGAGATCAATTCGGCCGTCGTCGTCGAAATCTCCGACCGCGACCATGTTCCAAGCGCCGCTGATCGTCGATTCTGGAGGGGCAAAGGAATCCGCACATGAAGTGAGAGTCTGGCGCCCGAAGCCTTACCACGGGTTCAGTTTCCTCGCGTGGCTCGTTTCTCCATCGCTGGCGGTGCTCCTCTCGCGTGGTTTTTCATGCTCGCGATGGGATTTGGCGGCCACGCGTTCGGGTCTGGGCCGGTGGTTCTCGCCGGAATCGCTGGGGGCGCCTTGGGCATGGCGCCAGGAGCGCTGATCGGCCCAGCTGCCGGATCTCCTTTGACCTGTTACGTGCGGTTCGCGATCATCTTCACCGCGATCGGTGTCGCCCTGGGTCTTCCCGAAGGGGGAAGGGTCGGTCGTCATCACGGGAATCTTCTGGCTGGCGCTCTTCGCTCTATTCGGCCTGATGGCCGCGGACGCGCACATCAAGCGCGCTGAGCGGCCATGGCGGAACGCCGCGAAACGCGCGTCCGGTTGATTTTCGGGTCGTGCGGGCAGCTGACGAGCACGAGTTCTGATAACGCGCGCAGCTTGTACTTCCTCAAGGCAGCGATTAAATTGTCGGACTCTTTCGATTCCTCGATGCACGGGAGACGGGTACGCGGTCCGCTCTCGTTCGAATACGGAATCGGACCTCTCGTCTCTCTCTCCCGTCCCTTCGCCGCCGCAAAGCATGCACGAGCCCTTCCCGCGTCTGCTGACTCTCGCGATCGGGGTCATCCTCGTCGTCAGCGACGTCGGTTGCCAGAGGAAGGACTATCGAGAAGACGCCGACAACGACGCGTACGGCGTGATCTCCGAGCGCGGCCGAGATCCGCGCTGGAAGCTCGACGACTTTTCGATCGAGATCGATCCGCGCAGCCGCTTCTACGACAGGTACGACCCGGATCACCCGCCGATGCCTCGCGACGACCCGTCGTCACAGCGTTACATGCACTCGGTCGACGGCATGGAGGGATGGGCGAGCTGGCTTCGGAACGGAGTGCGCGACGAGATCGAGAATCCCGCGTGGCGTGAGGCCCTCGCAGAGTACGTCGAGGTGGCGGAGGACGGTTCGGTTCGTCTCGACGTCGATTCCGCACTGCGGCTCGTGTATCTTCATTCGCCCTTTCACCAGCAACAGCTCGAGACGCTCTTTCTCTCCGCGCTCGACGTGACGCGCGAACGCTTCCGATTCGAAACGCAGTTCTTCGGCGGCTACGGCGCCCATTACTCGCATACCGACGTCGACAGTCGACTGGTCGTCGGTAGCGAGACGGGCGCGAACCCTGCGTTCGGCGCTCGGCGATTGTTCGCTTACGGCGGAGAGCTGATCGCCGGCTTCGCGAACTCCTTCGTGTTCGAGCTCACGAGCGACGATCCCGCGTTCTCGCCGACGAACTTCTCCGCCTCCCTCGTCAACTTCGCGCTCGTTCAGCCTCTCTTGCGGGGAGCGGGCAAGGACGTGACGCTCGAGCGATTGACGCTCGCCGAGAGAAACCTCCTGGGGAACGTTCGCTCGTACGCGCAGTTTCGCCAGGGCTTCTACACCCAAGTCGTGATCGGGGAGATCGGTGTCGACGGACCGCAGCGTGCCGGTCCTCGAGTCAACGTCAACGTCTTTCGAGGGGACAACTTCGTCGGAGGATTTCTCGGACTGCTGCTTCAGCTGCAGCGCATTCGCAACACCGAAGACAACCTCGACCTCCAGCTGCGAACTCTCGCCCAACTCGAGGCGAACCTCGAGGCCGGTCTGATCGATCTCGTTCAGGTCGATCAGTTTCGTCAGAGCGTCGAGTTCGAGCGCGCGAATCTCCTCATCGATCGAAACCAGCTCGCGAACTCGCTCGACTCGTACAAGACCGGAACGCTCGGTCTCGCGCCGGATCTACCGGTCGATCTCGACGACGGTCCGATTCGAAAGTTCCAGCTCGTCTCGAGGGAGGCGTCCGCGATTCAGGACGAGATCGCCGCACTTCAAGCGAATGTGGGGGACCTGCCGCCCGACCCTTCCGGCGACGTGATCACGCCCGTGTTCGAGAAGGTTCGAGCCGTAATCGAGCGAATGGCGCTTCACTTCGAGCTCGTTCGTCAGGACCTCGAGGTGATGGACGGCGTCGCTGAAGATCGCGAGGTCGTGATGACCGAGACGGAGGTCGCGGAATTTCGTTCGGATCGTGCCAAGCTGCAGGAGCGTCTCGCACGGGTGGTGGAGCTTTTCGACGAGCAGCGAGATCGCGCTCAGGAGATCGAGGGGCAGATCCAGGCCGGTGAACGCGAGGTCGCCGTGCGCGGGATGGTCAATCTCCTGAGTCGGCTCCTGCGAGTCGTCCAAGGGTCGATTCTCGTTCAGGCGCGCGCTCGACTCGAAGCGATCACGGTCGAGTCGATCGAGCTTTCATCGGGGGACGCGTTTCGCATCGCCCTGACGAATCGCTTGGACTTCATGAACGCTCGTTCCGCTCTCGTCGATTCGTGGCGGTCGATTCAGGTCACGGCCGACCGGCTTCGCTCGCGTCTCGATCTGACCGCAAACGGCGAGTTGCGAACTTCTGGCGACAAGGCGGGAGACTTCAAGTCGCCACACCACTCCGTGCAGCTGGGTGTCGAGCTCGACTCTCCGTTCTCGCGTCTCGTCGAACGCAATGACTATCGCGAGTCGCTCATCAACTATCAGCGCAGTCGCCGGGCGTTCATCCAGTCTCGCGATTCGCTACACCTCGGACTCCGGAGCCTCTTGCGAAGCATCGAACAGCTGCGGATGACTCTCGAGATTCAGCGTCGCGCCGTCGTCATCGCGATCCGGCGTGTCGACCTCACGCGTGCAGAGCTCTACTCGCCCGTCCGTCCTCCCGAACCCGGACAGCGTCCCGCGCAATTCGGGCCGACCGCGGCAATCAATCTGCTCTCGGCGCTATCCTCTCTTCGTGATACGCAAAACAGCTTTCTCAGCGTCTGGCTGAATTACTACGCGGCGCGGTTGCGGCTCTATCGAGAGCTCGGCATCATGAAGCTCGACCCCGATGGACGCTGGGCCGAAACGACTATCTCCGCCTCGGACCTGCTGCAAGAGGCGGAAGAACGGACAGCCGCGGAGTCGACGCTGCCACCCGCGATTCCGAAGACTTGGATCGACTCCGCTGAGGAGGAGGCGGAATCGACGAACGAAACCGCGAGCGAAGGCGATGAGTGACTCTCCTCAGAATCATTCCCGAGCCCGTCCGCGATCATCGTTGCGCGGAGTGATCGTCGTCGGGATTCTCGCCATCGTCGCCGGAGTCATCTTTGCCGTCGCTCGGTTCTCGAGCTCCTCGGATGCGACAGACGCAATGACGCATCGAGTCGAGCGCGGCGAGGTTGTCGTTTCGATCGTCGAGCAAGGGACTCTCGAGAGCTCCAGCAATACCGAGATCAAGTGCAAGGTTCGTGGATGGAGCACGGTCACTTGGGTGATCCCGAGCGGTTCTGTCGTCGAGTCGGGGCAGGAGCTGGTTCGCCTCGACACCAAGGTGATCGAAGAGACGGTCAGCCTGACGAAGACGAACGTCGATCTCGCGAGAGCGAAGCTCGAGCGTTCGAGTGCGGATCTCGCGCGCTCCGAGATCGCCGTCGACGCTTACTTGAAGGGGCAGTACAAGTCACAGATGAAGTCCCTCGAGAAGGACCTCACGATCGCCGAGGCGAATCTGCTCGCGGCGCAGAAGATGCTCGGGCAGTCGAGATCGCTCTTCAAGCGGGGCTACGTCACGGATCTCGAAGTCGACGGACACGAGTTCACGGTCGAGCGCGCGAATCTCGAGCTCAAGGTCAAGAAGACGGAGATCGACGTGCTCGAGCGCTTCACGAAGAAGATGCGTATCGAGGCACTCGAGGGAGCCGTTCGCGCGTTGACGTCGAAGAAGGCCGCCGACACGGCCGAGCTCGAAATGACGAAGAAGCAGCGCAGGCGCGCGCTCGAGGAGCTCGAAGCCTGCGTGGTCAAAGCCGAGCGTGACGGGCTCGTGATCTATCCGTCGAACGCGAAGTGGAAGGACACGCCGGATATCACCGAGGGGGCGAGCGTCCGCAAGGACCAAGTGCTCCTGCTGATGCCGGATCTTTCGCGCATGCAGGTCCAGGTGGGGGTGCACGAGTCGGTCGTCGAGCGCGTCAAGGCAGGACTGGACGTGCGGGTGACGCTTCCGGATCGAACGCTCGAGGCGAAGGTGTCGCGCGTGTCGACGGTCGCGAGTCCGACGGGTTGGTGGACCGGGAACGTCGTGACGTACGATACGATCATCGAGCTTCCGTCGGTCGAGGGCCTCAAGCCGGGCATGAGCGCGCAGGTCGAGATCATTCTCGAATCGCACCAAGACGTGATCAGCGTGCCGGTCGCCGCGGTCATCGAGTCGGAGGGCCAGAGCTTCGTGTGGGTGAAAGCGGGCGACGAAGTCGAACGTCGTCTCGTCGAGCTCGGAGACACGAACGACGTGTTCGTCGTCGTCGAACGCGGTCTTGCGGTGGGGGAGGAAGTCGCGCTGAACCCGCTCGCTTACGCCGAAGAGGCGATCGACGAGGGGGTGGGGGCGAGTGGTCTGGTGAATCCGGAGAAGAGCGATGTCGAATGACGATCGACTTGTTCCGGCCGCGGCGAGATCGAAGGGCGGACGCTCGAATGCGATGGGTTGGCTCATCGCGACCATCTTGCTTCTGATCGTAGCGAGCGTCGCGATGATCGCGGGATCATCGTCCGGTGACGACGATGGTGAGCGAATGACGCACATCGTTCGACGTGGAAACCTGGTCGTCTCGATCACCGAGCAAGGAACGCTCGAGAGCTCCGAGAACACGGAGATCAAGTGCAAGGTGCGAGGGCGGAACACGGTCATCTGGGTGATCGACTCGGGCTCGATCGTCGAGGAGGGCGACGAGCTCGTTCGTCTCGACACTCTCTTCATCGAGGAGCAGATCAACGAGCGTTCGAAGTACGCTCACTGGTCTCGTTCGGGAGCCGAGTGGTGGCGTGCGAAGGTCGCGCAGGCCAAGCTGGCGGTTCCCGAGTATCTCGAAGGACGCTACGTCACCGAGATGATGACGCTCGAGAAGGACCTCGCGATCGCTCAGTCGAATCTCCGAACCGCCGAGAACATGCTCGATCACGCCGAGATGATGTTCGAGCGCGGCTATCGCAGCGAGCTCGTCGTTCAGGAGCGCCGGCTCGCCGTCAAGCAGGCGAAGCTCAACGTCGACGTGACGAAGACTCGGATCGACGTTCTGCGGGACTACGACAAGAAGATGGAGATCAAGACGCTCGAAGGCGACCTGAAGTCGTTCGAGGCCGAGTTCTCTGCCAGTGACGAGCGTGCGTTTGCGGACGCGGCACGTCGCAATCGAGCCCTCGAGGAGTTCGAGCACTGCGTCGTCAAGGCGCCTCGCGCCGGCATGGTCATTTATCCATCGGCGGCGGCTTGGGAAAACGCTCCCGATATCGAAGAGGGGGCGACCGTGCACAAGAGCCAAGTCCTCCTCCTGATGCCGGATCTGTCCAAGATGCAGGTCAAGCTCAGCGTTCACGAGTCGATCGTCGATCGCGTCGAAACGGGTCTCGAGGCTCGCGTCGTCCTTCCTGACAAAGAGCTCGAGGCGCAGGTCTCGAAGGTGTCCGAGGTCGCTCAACCGGCCGGTTGGTGGACCGGGAACGTCGTGAAGTACGACACGTGGGTCGGCTTGCCGAACCTCGAGGGGCTGAAACCCGGCATGAGTGCCGAGGTCGAGATCATCCTCGCGCGCCATACCGATGTCTTGACCCTTCCGGTCGCAGCCATTCTCGAGACGGAGGAGGGGGCCTTCTGTTGGGTCAAGACGGGGCCGGCGGAATCGAAGCCTGAGCGACGGGGGCTCGTGCTCGGTGACACGAACGACCTCTTTATCGTCGTCGAGTCGGGTCTCGAGGAGGGCGACGAGGTCGTGCTCAATCCACTCGCGTTCGTCCCTGAGGCTCAGGAGGCGGCGCTGAAGCCTGGCGTAGAAAAGTCGGAGGCGAGATCGGACGCGAAGTCCGCGGCGACCGAAGAGTCGAAGGCCGGGGGAGAGACGAAGGAGCCGTGAGATTCCCGTTCTTCAAGACGGTCCGCAACGGCCTCAAGAGCCTGATGCTCCAGAAGCTCCGGACCGGTCTCGCTGCTCTCGGAATCTTCATCGGCACGACGACCGTCATTTGGCTCGTCGCGATGGGGGAGGGGGTGAGCTACCAGGCCGAGCAGCAGATCCTCGAGCTCGGCGCGACGAGCATCATCGTTCGAACGAAAGAGCCGACGAGCGGGGGGGACGCCCAAGTTTCGAGCGAGCGCATCAAGCGATACGGTCTTCTGCGCGCGGATTACGATCGAATCGTCTCGAACATTCCGAGCGTCGAGCGCGCCGTCCCGATGCGCGAGGTGAATTTCGAGCTGAGATACCAAGACCGTAAGGTCGACTCGAAGCTCGTCGGCTGTCTGGAAGAGTACCTGCAGCTCAATCGACTGACGATGGCGCGCGGGCGTTGGTTGAAGCCACGCGACCGCGGCGACAAGGTCATCGTCCTCGGGGATGAAACCGCACGGCGGCTCTTTCCGTACGAGAACCCGATCGGCAAGGCGATCTGGGTCGGGAGCGAGTTTTACGTCGTCATCGGCCAGACCAAGCCTCGAACCGCATCGGCTGCGATCGGCGGGAGTCTCGATGCGCGAGAGTACAACCTCGACGCGTACATTCCACTCGAGACTTTAGAGCGGCGCATCGGAGATCGAGTCATCCAACGTATTCCCGGCGGCGGTATGCAGGGAGAGATCGTCGAGCTTAGTCAGATCACGGTCAGCGTTCGCGACCTGCGGGAGGTCGACGAGACCGCGGCGATCATCGAGCGACTTCTGAAGAAGTATCACTCGCGACAGGATTGGGCCGTCGTCGTTCCGAAGGAGCTCTTGAGTCAAGCGAAACGAACGCGGGCGATGTTCAACGTGTTGTTGGTCGTCATCGCGTCGATCTCGCTTCTCGTCGGCGGAATCGGAATCATGAACATCATGCTCGCGACCGTGACGGAGAGGACACGCGAGATCGGCATTCGACGTGCTCTCGGTGCGCGTCGGGCGGACATCATTCAGCAATTCCTCACCGAGACGCTCGTATTGACCGCGAGCGGAGGGCTGCTCGGAGTGCTCTTCGGACTGCTCTGCGGGCCGATTTTTCGCGCGTTGCGTAGCGCGATCACGATGATCGATCCTGATCTCCTGCCGCCGATCGTCTACTCGCTCGAGCCGCGGATCGCGCCGTGGTCGGTCGCGCTCTCGCTCTTCATTTCGCTCGGCGTGGGCTTGATCTTCGGT
>CAYZGY010000316.1:0-8685 GCA_964478085.1 uncultured Planctomycetia bacterium | reverse complement strand
CGAGTATTCGAGGTAGAGACGCAGCAGATCCGCCATGAGGAACGAAGCGAAGTTTCCGATGTGCGCGAAGCTGTAGACCGTCGGGCCGCAGTTGTACATGCGGACCTTGCCCGCTTCGAGCGGCTCGAAGTCTTCCTTCTTCTTCGTCAGCGAGTTGTAGAGTCGCAGCGCCATGACGTATTGTCGTCTCTGGGGTCCTAAGGGCCTTTTTCGATCAAAATCGCGACGTGGGCGCCGATGGCGCGCCCCTCGCCGATCGCATCACACTTTTCGGCCGTCTTCGCCTTTACGTTGACCGCGTCCTCGGGCAACTCGTGCGCGGCGATCTCGAGCTTGTAGGGCGAGAGCTTGACGAACTGGAGGTGCACCGTCGCGTCGATATTGCCGATCGTGTAGCCGGCCTCGGCGACGCGGCGCGCCGCCTCCTCGACGAAGACGTGGCTGGCCTGGTCCTTCCACGCGGGGTCGGTGTCCGGGAAGAGCTCGCCGATATCTCCCCCG
Source organism: uncultured Planctomycetia bacterium (assembly GCA_964478085.1). GTDB lineage: Bacteria > Planctomycetota > UBA8108 > UBA8108 > UBA8108 > CAYMLL01. Next base: position 8,184 of record CAYZGY010000316.1, on the reverse strand, counting down.
CCGATCGCTCCGAGGAGCGCGTCCGTCAACGCGTGGAGGAGGACGTCCCCGTCGCTGTGAGCGACGCAGCCGACCTCGGCGGGAACCTCGATTCCACCGATCCAAAGCGGCAGATCAGGCTCGAGACGGTGTGTATCCGTGCCGAATCCGATGCGAAACATGCGCGGGATTATAGCGAGAACCCGCCCCTTCCGCAGGACTTTCCGGCGTAGCCCGCCGCCACGAGATTGCGCGGGCTATTCGCGGCGCTCGAGCAGGAACTCTGCGAGCGCCTCGTCGCCTGGGCGCGTTACCTTGAGGTTTTCGTGTGTGCCCTCGACGAGCCGTACGCGGATACCGATGTCGGAGAGCAGCCCGACCTCGTCTGTACGTTCTTCGCCCTCGGGAAGCTCGTCGTAGGCCTTGCGAAGCCAATCGCAGCGCGCGCCCTGCGGCGTCTGGACCTGCCAGATGCGGCTGCGATCGAGGCTCTTCTCGACCGTGCCGCCCTGCTCCCACTTGATGCTGTCGGTCGCGGGAAAACCGATGACGGCCGCGCCGGCGTCACGTACGCCCGCGATCACCGCGGCGACGTCCTCCTCTCGAAGAAGAGGTCGCGCAGCGTCGTGAACGAGCGCGAACTCGTAAGTCTCCCAGAACGTCGACAATCCGATACGCACGGAGTCCTGACGACGCGCGCCGCCGGGCACGACAGCTACCTTCGGCAAGTCCGCAGCGCTCGCGTTCTCGCGCCATTCCTTCATGCTCTCGAGGACGAACGGGACATCGTCGACCGGCGCCACGACGACGACGCCCTGCACCTCGCTCTGCGAGGAGAAGACATCGAGCGAGTAGTGAAGGATCGGGCGCCCGCGAAGCTCGAGGAACTGCTTCTTGCGACCGTCGACCGTGCCGAAGCGCGTGCCGCCTCCCGCCGCGGCGATGACGACTCCGAAGGTGCCGTCTCCCGGAGCGCTTCCCGAGCTCATGACGACTTTCCCGAGCCCCGGTCCGCTCGCGCGAGCTTGCCGAAGACCATCTTCCCGGCGTTCGTCTGCAGCGCGCTGCGCACCTCGACCGAGACTTCTTGACCGATGTTCTCGCGCGCGTCGTCGACGACAACCATCGTGCCGTCGTCGAGAAACCCGACCGCCTGGCCCGGGTCGTCGCCCGCACGCTGAAGTCGCAGGCGCAGAACCTGCCCGGGCACGAACGCGGGCTTCATCGCTGTCGCGACGTCGTTGACATTGATCACCGAGACGCCCTGGACGTTCGCCCGCCGACTGAGATTGTGGTCGGTCGTCACGAGCTTGCCCTCGTGCACGATCGTCATGCGCACGAGCCCGACGTCGACCTCCTCATCGGCCTGGAGAGGAAAGTCGACGACGGCGAGCGAATGGCGCCGCTCGACATCGTTGAGCATCTCGAGACCTCGACGCCCGCGCTCTCGTAGCGACTTGTCCGCCGAATCCGCGACGCGTTGCAGCTCGTCGAGAACGAATCTCGGCACGAGGAGGCGCTGGTCGAAGACGCCGGCCGTCAAAAGGCCGAGCAAGCGACCGTCGATGAAGACGCTCGTGTCGAGGATGAGCGGAACGTGGCTCTTGATCTCCTTTCGGAACTCGACGTAGGGAATGATGAACTTGAACTCGTCGCGCGTCGAGATCACGAGCGTGACACCGTAGTAGGAGAAGATGCTCGTCGTCATCAGGTTGAGAAACGCGACCATCGTGTCGAGCTTCTCCTCGCGAAGTCCGGGTGGAACGACGGCCTTGTACATAACCATCACAAGCGGCTTAAACACGACCGCGAGCGCGAGCCCCAGCAAAATTCCGATCGTCACTCCGGCGATCGTGCGAATTGGCGAGCGCGCGAAGAACGCCTCGAGCGCGATGAGAAGGATCGCCGCGACGACGGCGACCGAGATTCCCGTGTACGGGCTGACGTCGTAGTCGGGAATCAGCTCGCTGAACGCACGAGCTCCATGGATGCCGAGCCCTCGGGCTTTTAGAAAGAAGCGCGCGGGCGGGATCCAGACCGCGAGTCGATCCGCGACGCTGTGCGGAAGCGCCTCGACGACACGAGGTCGCTCCGACGCGGACACCGGCGAGACGCTCGGTGCCGGCGACGGCTCGGAGGCGCCCTGGGAACCCGAAACCTCTTGCGACATGCGCTCTCCTCAGATGCGCTCGTAGGGGTGAAACAAGCGGCGGTACTCGTCCTGGCAGTAACGGTCCGTCATGCCGGCGATGTAGTCGCAGATGACTCGTTGCGTCCCATCTCGACGTGACCTCTCGAGGTACGACGGCGGCAGCTGCCGCGGATTGCGCGCGTACTCCTGAAAGATCTCGCGAATGAATCTCTTCGCCTTCTCCTGCATCTTGAGCGTTCGGTAGTGCCGGTAGAGCTTGCGATAGAGAAAGGCCTGCATCTCGCTCTTCATCTCTTCCATCTCGTCGGAGAAGCCGACCAGGAGGCCGTCGTGATCGCGGACGTCCTCGACCGAGCGGATGTTCGCCGATTCGAGCCGTTCCCGCGTCGTATCGACGAGATCGCTGATCTGGAGGTCGATCAGGTGCGACACCGTGCGCGCGACGACTGTCTTCGGGTCGACGTCAGCACCGAGAAGGCCGCGCACGTGCCCTTCCGCCTCCGCCCAGAGACGGATGCCGCGCAAGTCGTCGAGCGTGATGAAGTTCGCACGCAGACCGTCGTCGATGTCGTGATTGCTGTACGCGAGCGAATCGGCGAGGTCGGCGAGCTGCGCCTCGAGAAGGGGCTGCTCGTGCGGGCGGAACTCGGAGTCTAACGAGTATTCGAAGTGGTCTCCGTGCTTGATGATCGACTCGCGGATCTCCCACGAGAGATTGAGACCGTCGAACTCGGCGTAACGCTTCTCGAGAATGTCGACGACGCGCAGACTCTGCGCGTTGTGATTGAAGCCGCCATAATCCTTCATCCATTCGTCGAGCGCGTCTTCGCCCGCGTGGCCGAACGGCGAATGCCCGAGGTCGTGCGCGAGCGCGATCGCCTCGACGAGCTCCTCGTTGAGCCCGAGAACGCGCGCGATCGAGCGACCGATCTGCGCGACCTCGATCGTGTGCGTCAGACGCGTACGGTAGTGATCCCCCTCGTGATTGACGAAGACCTGGGTCTTGTACTCGAGACGCCGAAAGGCCGTCGAGTGGATGATGCGATCCCGATCGCGCTGAAAAGCCGTTCGAAAGCGCGAGATCGGCTCGTAGAAGCGCCGACCGCGGCTCTCGGCGCTCTTCATCGCGTACGGAGCGAAGACCTGCTCCTCCCGCTCGTGCATCGCGTCGGTGTCGATCAGCGTGAACAGCTCGTTCATTATTTCTTCTCGGCTTTCATCTTCTTGCGAGCCGTCTCGATCTTCTTGCGCAGCTCGAACAGATGCTGCAGAGCGCGATCCATCATGCGCTCGCCAGCGCCGACCTCGACCGGAGAGACCTCCTTGTCGGCGCCGTAGCCTCCCTCCGCGACCGCCTCGATCGTCGGGAAGTACTGGTGGTACCCGTTGCAGTACCCGAGAAACATCGCCTCGCGGAGTCGCGCACGTTCACGCAGACGAATCGCGTGCGCGCAGAAAAACTCTCCCGCCGCGCTGACGAATCCGAAATCCGTGCCGAGCATCGCGACCTGGATGTTCGGTCGCACGCCGCCCTCGTACTCCTCGACGAACGCGTCGACGAGGCTCTTGAAGAAGACGATACTGTATTTGAGTCGCGTCAGCGGCTCTTTCATGTCGACGCGCATCTTCTCGAAACGGAAGTCTTCCTCGCGTACGCCGAGGAGGAGGTCCGAGCGCGCCTCGGGTTTCAGACCACGCGAAATCGCGACGACCTCGTCCGCGAGCGCCTCGCCGAACTCGTCGACGTTCTTCCTTCCGCGATTCGTCGAGAGGTCTCCCGAGAATCCTTGCAGGAAGACACAGCGTCCGCCGATCGTCTTCTCGACACGGTTCTTGAGCGCTCCAGGGTAATCGGCGGAGTACTTGAAGAGATCCCAGGGCAGCGAGGTCGGGTGAGCCGCAAAGTTGACGACCGTCGCGATCGGCTTTCCCTCGAGGTCGTCGAGGCGGATGACGGTCAGATGGCGATCGACGGGCTTCGGAGAGATCTTCGTGTGTCGATTTCGGTTGTGCTTCGCGAGCTCACGGCTCCCGACCGCGAACTTGGCCGGCACGAGCCTCTCGACCGACTTCTTGGTGGCGAGAACGAGCTTGTCGACGAGATCGCGGATGTACGAGGCCGTCGGCTCGACCTTCTCGAGCTCGAGGCAAGGACCGTGGTGCGTGTGCGAACCGACGACGAAGACGTGCGCGACCCCGGCTTCCGCGAGAAGGCGCGCGCGCAGCTTCGCCATCGTCGCGCGAGCGGGCGCACGACCCGCGTCGATGCCGATGAGCGCGACACGTCGATTGGCGATCTCGGAAACCCCCTTCGGCGCCGGCGTGACCACCGCGGGAAGCTCGAGCACGACGACGCAGGCCTCGAGCGGGTCACGGACCCCACGGCAGGGCAAGTCCTTGCGTCCACCGTAACCCCACATCGGCAGGCCGACCGGAGGGGTGATGTCGATGTCGAACGCTCCCGCTCGCAGAACCGGCTGCGTATTCTTCGCCGGATCCGCGGCTCCTGCAGCACCCGCGAAGAGAGCGAGGAGAGCCAGGAGGCAAATCACGGCGAGCTTGTTTTTTGGGCGAGTCAACGTCGACCTTACCTATCGAAAGCCGGTAACTTGGTGCTCGGTTGACCGAGCACCAAGAGCCACGCAAAGTGTAGCGCAGTCCCCCGCCGATGAGAACGTCCGCCCTCCGAGGAATCCGGTGACCGACCGAGATCGCGAAGAGAGAGACCCCAACGGCCCCTGGTCGTGGAAGGTCGAGGACCGTTCGGCGAACGACGGTCTCGGTCTCCTCTACGAGCCCGGAAACTGGGGCGACGTGATCAAGGGGACCTGGGCCGAGGTCGTCGCACGCGAGCTCGCGATCGAGCACCGCGAACGAGATGGCGACGCGGCTTCGGTCCGCTACCTCGACGCCTTCGCGGGCGCCCCGGACTATCCGCTCCTCGACAGCGTTCGAGAGCGACTCGCTTGGATCGCCGTCGGTCGCTTCGTCTCACGGCAGCGCAACTGGGGCGAGCGAGAACGCCTCGCGAGCACGGCATCGATCGTCGAGGAGGTGTTGCGCGAAGAAAAGGTGCGCGCGAAGCTCGAGGTCTTCGATCTCGACGAGGCTCGACGCGAACTCTGGCCGGGACGCGAAGGGGTGAGTGTCGCGCAGGTCGCCTCGGGACTCGCCGCGCTCGAAGAGGGAGAGGCGGACCTCGTGCTCGTCGATCCCTACGACTTCCATATCGAAGGAGCGACGTACCGCCACGCGATCGCGAGACTCGCGAGAACCTCGCTCGTCCTCGTCTACCTCTACAACAAGTCACCGCGCGGAGCCGGACAGCTCCGTCACTACGAGCGAATTCGGCAGGTGTACCTCGACGCTTGCGTTGACGCGAAGCTCGTCGTCGGTCGGATTCCGTCGGATGTGATCCTGCCCCGCGCCTTCCACGAGATGTGGCTGCTCGGACCGGCGGCGCGCGTCGATTCGCTTGCGCCGGAGCTAGCACGAGCCACGAAGCAGCTCGCGTGCAAGATGAGCACGAGCGGCGCCTTCGAAACGCCGTCTTAGCTCATTCATCCACCGGCCGATCATCGGATCGCGCAGATTCCCGTCGCGAGAATCAGAGCCCGAAAAGGGGGTCTCAAGCGCGTTGACAGTTGCGCCGCAAAAACGCGCTGACCTCTTCCAGACTCTCGGCACCGATCAGGTGCCCCAGGGCCTGAAGCTGCGGGAAGAACTGCTCGAGGGCGCCTTCGTAGTCATCGCCGCTCGAGTGGATCGTGGCGTTGACGACGTTCGCCATGAATCGAACAGCCTGCTCGCGGCTCTCGTAGACGTCTTCTTCGTGGTCGCGGATTTCGCGGCGCGCGGGATAGTTGTCCACAGGAATCTCTCCTCTCACCGTTGCCGATGAAGAGTACCGTGCGGGTCCAAGATCGTCGAATCGGGCCGAAAACCCGTACTTCGCGAACCAAAGCGCCCAAAACTCGTCCGTTTAGTGACTTCAGCGCGATCCTCGCACGTACCGATCTAAGGGACGTGGTGCCCCTGCTCGCTCGCGTTGCTTTCGCGAGCTTCCGAGAATCCTGAATCGAGACTCGTCTGATAACATGACCACCGACGTCCGACACGTAACCCCTACGACCAAGGTCACGCGACCCTTGAATCTCGACGAACGATCCACGGAGCTCTGGGAACGGTTCGAAGCCGCGGGCCAAGGTCACGTCTTTCGATTCTGGGACGATCTCGAAAGCTCCGAGCGCACAAAGTTTCTCGAGGAGCTCGCCGAGGTGGACCTAGCTCTTATCGGTCGCCTCGTCGAGTTGAGCCAGGCTCCGAGTGATTCGGCTGCGCAGGCTCCCGCGAATCTCGAGCCCGCCGAGGTTTTACGACTCGCGTCTACGCCGAGCTGGTGCTCTCGCGAAGAGGCGTCGACACGAGGCGAGGAGCTCCTCGGGGCCGGCAAGGTCGGCATCTTCCTCGTCGCTGGTGGTCAAGGATCTCGCCTCGGTTTCGAAGGACCGAAGGGGAGCTTCCCGGTCGGCGAGCTGTCGAATCGTACGCTCTTCGAGCTCCACGCGCAGAAGCTTTGTCGCCTCTCGCGCCTCTACGGCCAATCGGCTCCGTGGTACATCATGACGAGCGCAGCGAACGACGCCGCGACTCGCGAGTTCTTTGCCGAAAACGACCACTTCGGCCTCGACGAGAACGACGTCGTGTTTCTCGAGCAGGTGATGCTCCCGGCGGTCGACGCGAACGGTCTCCTCGTTCTCCGGGACCGAGGCCATCTCTTCCTCAGCCCGAACGGTCACGGCGGATCGTACGGCACCTTCGTTCGTCGCGGCGGACTCGAAGACGCGCGACGACGCGGTCTCGAGCACCTGTTCTACTTCCAGGTCGACAATCCGCTGATTCAGATTCCCGACGAGACCTTCGTCGGTCTCCACGACCTCTGCGGGTCGGCGATGTCCCTCAAGGTCCTGCAGAAGACGGGACCGGGCGAGAAGATCGGCGTCGTCGGACTTCGCGACGGCGAGCCGGCGGTCATCGAGTACAGCGATCTTCCCCCCGATCGAGCGGAAGCCGTCGACGAGAACGGAAACCTGCTCTTCGGTTTCGGCAGCATCGGCATCCACGCGTTCTCGCTGGACTTCTTCGCGCGTGTCGGCGAAGGCGACGTCGAGCTTCCGTACCACCTCGCGCGAAAGGAGCTCGCGGCGGTGGGCCCCGACGGAAACGTCGAGAAGATCCCGGGCGTCAAGTTCGAGACCTTCGTCTTCGACGCGATCGCCAGCGCGGGGAAGGTCCTCCACGTCGAATGCGCGCGTGAGAGAGAGTTCGCCCCCGTCAAGAATCGCGACGGTGTCGACTCTCTCGACAGCGCCCGCGAGCTGCTCGACGCCGAGTTCCGTCGCTGGCTCCGTGCCGCCGACGTCGACGTCCAGGGGCGCGTCGAGATCGCTCCGCTCGTCGCGATCGACGAAGCGGAAGCGACCGAATCGCTCGCCCCGTGGAAGGGGCAGACCTTCGCGGGCGACGTTCGCTTCGAGCGGGACGAAGACGGTACCGTCTCGGCCGTCGAGTAGACGAGCTCGCCGTTCGCCATTTCGAACGCATTCGTGATGACGCCGCTGGCAGGTCGTCGGGTACCCTGTTCGAGCCTCTTCTTCGAAGGCCCGATCGATCGCGCGATGAGAAGCCATCCAGACCGTCTCCGCTCCAGCGCAGCTTCGCTGCTCGAGCTCACGCTCGTCGCCGCGGCAGTCGCCTTGATCGGCGTGACGCTCTTCGTCATCGTGGTCCCCGAACGAAACCGTGCGGCGGATCGCGCCGAGACGTCCCGACGGCTGTCGAGACTTCGCGAGGCGATCACCGAGTTCTACGGCGATCTGGGCCGCTTACCGGCCTCGGGCGCCGCGGGCCTGCGGGAACTTCACGATCGTGTCGTTGGTGACCACGCCGCTCTCTGGAAGGGGCCCTACGTCTCTTCGACCGGCGAGCTCGAGGACGCCTGGGGGCGACCGCTCGAGTACGAAGACGCGAGCGACGAAGTGAGCGGTCCGCAG
>CAYZGY010000315.1:3386-8690 GCA_964478085.1 uncultured Planctomycetia bacterium | reverse complement strand
AGGCCACCGTCACAGAAAAGCGTCTGGCCGGTGATGTAGCTCGCGTCGTCACTCGCCAAGAACGCGTGAAGCCGGGCGATGTCCTCGGGACGGCCGAGGCGGCCGAGGGGGACCTTCGCGAGGAACTTGGCCCGGATCTTTTCGGGAACTTGCGCGAACATCTCTGTGTCGATGACACCCGGAGCGACGCCATTGCAGCGGATGCCGTCCCTCGCGAGCTCGAGGGCCAGCGTCCGGGTCAGCCCGATGACGCCCGCTTTCGACGCGGCGTAGTTCGACTGGCCGCGATTGCCGAGCGCCGAGATGGACGAGGTGTTGACGATGATTCCGCCCTGGCGTTCGCGGAAGTGCGGAATGACCGCTTGGGACGGCAGAAACGTGCCGGTCAGGTTGACCCGCAGGACACGCTCCCAGCGTTCGAGGGTGAGGTCGGTGGCGAAGCCGTCGTCGATGATGCCGGCGTTGTTGATGAGGACGTCGACGCCTCCTGCGGTCGCGATCGCTTCGCGCGTCGCGGCTTCGAGTTGCGCGGCGTCCGTGACATCGACCGAGCGGACGTGACATCTCTGCTCGTTCGTCTCCTCCGCGCGGATCTCCCAGACGAAGACCGTCGCTCCTTCGTCGTGAAAGTGCTGCGCCGTCGCGGCGCCGATTCCGCGCCCTCCGCCGGTGACGATGACCACCTTGTCTCGAAACCGCATGTGCGCCTACCCCGCTCCATCTCGAAGCAGCTCTCCGAGCCGCTTCTCGATCGTCTGCGCGTCGCCGATCGCGAGCACTTCGTCGAACTCGCCGCGGAGCCGGTCGATGCGAATCGAGCTCAGTTTCAGCTTCAGTGCGGGGATCGCGCTCGGCGTCAGGCTGAGCGAGTCGACGCCCATCGCGATGAGCGCACCGGCGAGCAGCGGATCGTTCGCGATTTCACCACAGACGCCGACGGTCTTGCCCTCCGCGTGAGCCGCTTCGACCGTACGACGGATCATGTTGAGGATCGCGGGGTGAAAAGAATCGTCGTGCGCAGAGACACGCGAGTTTTCGCGATCGGAGGCGAGGGCGTACTGGATCAGGTCGTTCGTCCCGATCGAAAGGAAGTCGATCTCCTTCGCGAGCGCTCGTGAGATTTCGACCGCGGCGGGCAGCTCGATCATCGCGCCGAGCTTCAGCTCCGACTCAGAGTACGACCCTCCCAGTGCTCGGAGGGCGTCCTCGATGAGCTCACGGACGCGTGTCACCTCGTCGAGCACGCTGACGAGCGGGATCAATACGCGGATCGGCTTGCCGTTCGCAGCGAGCGCGAAGGCCTGGACTTGATCGCGCAAGACCTGCGGATGATCGAGCAGAACGCGGATCGATCGATAGCCGGCGAAGGGGTCGCGATCGACCTGGATGCTCGCATCGCGAATGAACTTGTCGGCCCCGAGGTCGAGCAGTCGAAAGTTGATGTCGCCGTCGGGAAACGCCTCGTAGGCGCGCGAGTAGATTCGAACCTGCTCCTCGCGCGTCGGGAAGTGCTCGCGCACGAGAAACGGAAACTCGGTCCGGTACAGTCCGACACCGTCGGCCGAGTTCTCGCGGGCGATGTCGAGATCCGCGGCTACGCCGATGTTCGCCTTGAGCGCGACCCGCACACCGTCGCTCGTCTCCGCGGGACGACCGCGGTACTGGAGATACTCGGTCTCGAGCTTCGCCAGCGCTTGCGCCTTCTCGTGGAACGCGACCTGCGCCGAATCGGAAGGATGGAGAACGACTCGTCCGGCATCACCGTCGACGATGACGATCTCGCCACCTGCGACACGTGCGACGAGATTCGGCACGCCGGTGACTGCCGGGATGCCCATCGATCGCGCGAGAAGCGCACCGTGAGAGGTCGCTCCACCGCGTTCGGTGACCAGCCCCCTCGCGCCCTCGGCCTTGAGCTCGACCACGAGTGACGGAGGGATGCCCGCCGCGACGACGATGCGGTCCTTGAGCTGAGGCCCGCGGTCTCCGGGCTGCAAGAGATGCCCGACCAGTCGACTGCGCAAATCGCGGATGTCCTCGACACGCTCGCGAATGTAGGGATCTTCGACGGCGAGCAGGCGCTTCTCGAACTCCTCGAGACCGTGATACACCGCGACTGGCGCGATTTGACCATCAGCGATGTTCGCCTCGATGCGCTTGATCAGGACCGGGTCGTTGAGGAGGAGCACGTGAGAGCTGAAGATCAGCGCGTGCTCTTCGTCGGTCTCGCGTTCCGCCGCACGCTGGATCTTGACGATGTCGCGTTCGGTGAGTGCCAGTGCATCGCGAAAGCGTGCAATCTCGGCTTCCTCGCCTTGGTAGTCGTGGTCGGCGTCCAGAAGGTCGACGTCTGGCGTTCCGCGTACGACCGCCTCGGCCATCGCGACGCCGGGAGACGCGGGGCTTCCCATGAGCTCGAGATCGGGAGTCGCCGGCTCGGTCAGGTCGACGGTCGGAAGTCCCCAACGCCGGACTTCCTCGAGGAACTCCGATCCCTCGTCCGCGCGATCGAGGGACTCGATGAGCCGCGCGTTCTCGACGACACCGACGAGCTGCGCTGCGATCGTCGTCAGCGAATCGATCTCGGTCTGCGAGTAGTTGCGCTCGTCGGCCGTCTGCACGACGATCGCGCCGACGGGTCGATTCCGCATCGCGAGCGGTACGCCGAGGTACGACTTGTAGCTCTCTTCCTTCGTCTCGGGGAAGTAGCGAAAGCCGGGGTGAGCCGACGCGTCCTCGACGGCGAGCGAGCGCATCTCCTGAACCACGGTTCCCGTGAGCCCTTCACCGGGACCGAGCGTGACCTTTCCCAGCGCGGCACGGTCGAGTCCTCGAGACGCGGTCAGCCGCAACGCGGTGCGGTCCGGATCGAGGAGGTAGATCGAGCAGACCTGCGTACCCATCTCGTCGGCGATCATCTCGACCGCGCTGTCGAGGATCTCGCTGACGGAGTGAGACCGTTGAATCGCCAGAGATAGCTTTTGCAGAATCGAGATCGGGCTTCCCGAAGGCGGTTCAAGCGCGCCGCTCGGCCTCCTTCAAGATGAGCGTGACTCGTTCGCTGGCGGAGATCCACGGGATGCCGACGAGCTCGATGCCGCGCGACTCGTACTCTCCGCGGATGGCCTCGTGAAGCGCGCGGGCGATTTCGGGTGTCTCGGCGCGGTGCTCGGCACCTTCGTAGGCCGGGTTCTGCTCGAGAAAGAAGACGGTGTGGTATCGGATCGAGACGCGCTTCCAGGCCTCGACGATCTCGGGGAACGGCTCCTCGCCGTTGTGCGCGAGGTAGGCGAAGCCGTCGGCGACCGAGCGGTCGAGGAAGATGTGCGATCCTGGGCTTCCATTGAGGATCTCGGCGAGGGCGCGCTCCTCGTTCTCGAGCTGGCGATCGAGCACGCGGCGCTGGAACTCGACGAGGTTCGAACTACGCAGACCGGACGTGTTCGGGTCCTGGATGACTTGCGTCGCCGCCTCGGGAACGACCACGGCGCCCTGCGACGAGAGCAGGTCGATCGTCGTCGTTTTTCCGGAGCATGGACCTCCAGAAAGTACGAAAAACGGGGCGCGATGGGTCGACATCGAGGAATGGGTGGAAAAAGCCGCAAATCCGGACCGGAGACGGCCCCGAAATCTTGTCCTGTGGGCCGATTGGAGCTAACTTTACTATATCCCGCAGTTCGGGTGGACCGCGAAACTCAGGAGTTGAACGCGATGAGTCAATACGAAGAACAAGCCTACTACGGCGAAATCCCGGTAGCCGAGGCGGCCGACGAAGTTCGAGCCTCATTTTTGCGTCGAACGTACGGCCACCTCGCTGGCGCGATCGGCGCCATCGCGGCGTTGGACTTTGCCTTCCTCCAGTCCGAAGCCATGCAGGAACGCCTGCTGGGGCTGATGCTGGGATCGCCGTTTTCGTGGATCATCGTCCTCGTCGTCTTTGCGATCGTCTCGCGCATCGCTCAGAACTGGGCTCAGTCGGACGTTTCCAAGGGACAGCAATACGCGGGCTTGGCGCTCTACTCACTCGCGTGGTCTGTCATGCTCGCGCCGATGCTCATCATCGCGCAGCACTTCGGCCAACAGACCGGCACGAATGTCATCGGCTCGTCGGCGATCATCACGGCTTGCGTGTTTGGAGGGCTGAGCGCTTTCGTCTTCGTGACGGGCAAGGATTTCTCCTTCATGGGAGGGATCCTCAGCGTTCTCACGATGGGTGCGTTGGGCTTGATGATCTGTAGCTGGATTTTCGGGTTTACGCTCGGGATCGTCTTCGTGGTCGGCATGATCGTGCTGATGTGCGGCTACATCGTCTACTTCACTTCGCAGATCATGCACCAGGTCCCGGCAGACAAGCACGTCGCGGCCTCGATGCTTCTGCTCGGTGCGGTCATGCAGCTGTTCTGGTACGTCCTGCAGCTCGTGATGTACCTGTCGAACAGGGAGTGAGCCCGGAACTGTTAACCTAGAGACGGTTAGCCTAGAGACGGTTAGCCTAGAGACGGTTAACCTACAGACCCGGTGAGAGCCGATCTGACGAATTCTCGAGACGCCGGAGGCGAACCCTCCGGCGTCTTCTCGTTGCTGGAGATTTTCCACGCTGGGTCTTTTTTGGGATATGCCGCGGGAACTTCCCGCGCTCGATCGGGTCTAATCGGCTGAGAGGAGCGCCATTCCGGCCACGAAAGCCCGGATTGGCGGGGATTCCTGCCCGGAGACGACGATCCATGTCCGCGAGCCGAGAGCACATTTCAGACCGCTCGGAGACCTGCCGGCGCGTCGAGGAGCACCTTGACGAGCTCGTCGAACAGGGCATTCCGGAGCCTGTCCTGACCGCCGAGGAGCGCGACGAGCTTCTCGCGGAGGCTCGTAAGTGCCCTGGCTGCCAGGACTTGCTGGATAGCTTCAGCGCGACGGTCGGCCTGCTTCAGGCTCTGCCGAGTGCCCGCGTCCCGGATAATTTCCTATCATGGGTGCAGAAAGGGACTTCTGACGATAGGGCCGCCGATAGGGCCGCCGATAGGGCCGACGATGAGGCCGCCGAAGCGAACGTCGTCGTCCCGCTCTGGCGTCACCCGGCGATGCCGGCTCTCGCGGCTGCGTTCGTGCTCTTCTTCGGCTTCATCGTTTGGCGGTCGTTCCAGGACGGCGAGTCTACGATCATCGAGGTCAAGAGCGCAGCTGGACCTGAGATCGCCAAGAACACCGAGATTCAAGGAAACGCGCTACCCGGAGAGCCGGGGTCCGGAGATCCGGTCGATGGGGCAGCGGGGGACCGTGACACGTTCGGCAAGTCACCGTCCGGCA
>CAYZGY010000315.1:0-3286 GCA_964478085.1 uncultured Planctomycetia bacterium | reverse complement strand
GCTCACCATCCGGCAGCTCACCATCCGGCAGCTCACCATCCGGCAGCTCACCATCCGGCAGCTCACCATCGCCTGCTCGGGAGCAGCTGCGGAAGCCTGGCGTGGCTGACGAGAGTGCGAATACGCGCAGCACGGCCGGCGGTGGTGATGCCGGCGTCGCCGAGGCGTCTCGGCAGAGAGTGGGCTTTGCGCCAATTGCGAAGAGCGACGCCGAGATCGCCCAGGACTTCCTCAAGAACTTCGACTTCGACGGCGTCCGTGAGTACCCGGTTCGAGATGGCAAGGATCTCGTCGCGACGTGCTTCGAGGTCCCCGTGCCCGTGGCGCAGTGGCACGCGATCGACGAGTACAGCAAGGCGGTCCAGCACCAGTTCTCGCAGTCGAACCTGGCCGCGGGAAAGTCGCGCGGTGGTCCGGGTCTGGGCGGGCGCCGTATGCGTGCCTCCTCGGTCATCCAGCGCGCTTCCCGCACGCTCAAGCACGAAGAGCAGCCCGGGCTCGTGAGCTACACATTCGAGCTGCCCGAAGATCGCATCGCGGACCTCGCGAAAGAGCTCCGCAGCGTCGCGGTGACGAGGCCGAAGCGTGATGCGGCCGCGGAAGATGACGACTTCGACAACAAACGAGCCGAAACGGCTGCCGATACGGCTACGGCTACGGCTACGGACACGCGGGTCGCGCGAGCCGAGCCGGCGCAGGCTCCCATTCCGAAAGCACCGAGTTCGAAGGCTCGGGCGTCCCAGGCGAAGCGTGCCAAGGGCGGCGCACCGGTCGCAGCACGGGCGAAGGCGAAGTCGATCGCTCGAAAGGCCAAGAAGAGCGTCGAGGAAAAGGCCGGCGCGAAGAAGGCGGAGCTCAACGCGAAGGATTCGACCGACAAGACGGGCGATGACGATTTTGCGGACGCGGACGAGAACGCCGACGACCTCGAGGTCGAAGCGGACCTCCGACCTGAAGTCGCGAACAGGCCGGGCGCGAAGCCCGACGACAAACGATTCGCCGAGGAACGCGATCCGAATGCCCCCGTTCGGTACGTCCGCGTGGTCATCCAGTTCCAGGTGATCCCGGAAGCTCCGCCGGCAGAAGCCTCGCCTGCCGATAGCTCGAAGTCGTCTGAGGACGACAAGTAGCGGCCCCGAAAGCCCATGCTTCAGCGTCGCCGCGAGAAGTCCATCACGTGGCAGAGGTGATTCGTCTTGTCGAGGAGCGGCACCACCCACGCGCGCGGGCGCTTCGCGAGGTAGCAGCTCTGCTCGACGATGACGGTCACGTCGAGACGATCGCCGTCGCCGTCAAGCGAACCGATTTCGAGATCGAACTGCTTGGCGAGCCGTTCGGTGTCGGTCACGCCGCGGTTTTCGACGCGTAGCTTCTTCGAGAGCAGCTCTTCAAGCTCGCCGACGATGGCGGGATGGAGCGGCTCGTCGGCGGCGTAGTGAACCTCGAGTCGGTCGTAAGGACGACGCACGAGCTTTTGCTCGTCGGCTTCGATCCAGATCGCGCGTATGCGATCGTCCTCGACGGCGATCTCGATCATGCGGTCGGCGATGAAGTTGTACGAGAAGTCCTCATGGAGAGAGGAATCGCGTGGAGAGTTCGTCTCGCTCATCGGCTGCGGTATCGGTGGGAGTTTTCGTGCAGGAAGTCGATCTCTTCTTGGCTCAGCCCTTGCATGCCGCCTTCGTCGGAGATCTTCTTGAGGAGCTCCTCGACGCGTTCGGAGACCGGGTCGGACGTCGGCTGGGCAGGCTCGTCGCGTTGTCGCTTCTTCTTTCTCTTCTTCTCCTTGCGGGAGCCGCCTTCACGACCACCGAGCTCCCAGGCGTTGCCCGAGTCCCAGCGCTCCGTGTTTCCCACACTCGAGGGGACGCGGCGCGAGCTGCCGACGCGGCCCTTTTGCGGGCGTCGAAAGCGGAAGATTTGCGACCAGAACGAGGCCCAGCGCAGGTCGAAGCGCCAGTAGAGGAATCCGACGAGCGCGCCGGCGAGGTGCGCGAGGTGAGCGACACCGTCGCCGCTCCCGCTCGTCGCCTGGAGGATATCCTTGGCGATCATGATCAAGCAGAGGATCCACGCCTCGAGCGGCAGGACGAACATGAACAGGATTCGGTGCCGCGGATAGAACAGCGTGAACAGCGTCACGACTCCGAGGACCGATCCGGACGCGCCCATGATCCCGGCAGGATTGCGATGGTAGTCGTGGAGCGCGAGCTCGGCTACGGCGGCAAAGACCCCGGCCGCGAGGTAGAAGAACCAAAACTCGCGCTTACCGTAGATCTGCTCGAGCTCGCGACCGAACCACCAGAGGAACGCCATGTTCCACACGAGGTGGAAAACGCTCATTTGGGAGTGCGCGAAGAGGCAAGTGACGAGACGCCACAGCTCCGGGAAGCCTTCGAAGATGTGCTCGGGCCGACAGACCATGAAGTCGGTCACGAGGCCGCGCCACGGGACGTCGGGGGACTTCGTCGTGATCTGGAAGATCCAGCAGATCACGTTGATCAGGATGATCGTGCCGACGGCCGTGTGCGCGAAGACCGCGAAGCCGCCGCCCCCTCCTCGGCCGAACGAGGAGCGTGAATCCTGATAGTAGTCGCGATCGTGAATTCCCATCGAACGGGTATTCTAACCCGTGCTACCGGATGCTGACAAACCGGCCGCGCGACAAATCAGAAGCGCTTGTAGTTCGACGAATTCTGCTCGAGAAACTCGCGTTCTTCGTCACTCAAGCTCTCGATGCCGTCCTCGTAGATCTTCGCGAGGAGGTCGTCGATGCGCGTCCTGACGGGATCCGGCTCGGCAGGAAGCTCGGTGCGCTCTTCCGAGAAGTTCGGACGGAGGATCTCGGCGTCACCCCTCGACTTTCGCCGTCGCCGCTTCGGGAAGAAGCGCCCGAAGACGCCCGACCACCTCTCGAAGCGCAGGTCGAAGCGCCAGTAGAGGAGCCCGTAGATCGCGCCGGTGAGGTGGGCGAAGTGCGCGACGCCGCTCGACGTCGCCAGGGCCGTCGCACCGAGGACGTCCTGAGCGAGGAAAACCACGCAGAGGACCCAGACCGGCGCCGGGATGAAGAAGAAGATCAAGATCTGCCGTTTGGGATCGATCAGCGTGTAGAGCACGACGATCGCCGTCACGGCGCCCGAAGCGCCGAGGACGAGCGTCGTCTGGTATCCCGCGAGACTCTGCACGACGACTTCGGCGAGGATCGCGAGACTTCCGCTGATGAAGTAGAGCGCGTAGAACTCGCGTCGCCCGAGCATGACCTCGAGCTCTCTTCCGAAGAAAA
>CAYZGY010000314.1:4010-8694 GCA_964478085.1 uncultured Planctomycetia bacterium | reverse complement strand
GGCCAGAGCACGTATCGCGCAAGGACGGGACCGATCATCCACGCGATGATGCGGACGCAGTCCAGGATTTGGGATCGATCGAGCATGCGGATTCGGCGTTCGGAAGCGCCGAGGGCAAGATCGACGCGAGACGAGTTCGGTCGCTAGTGTCTCAGAAACCTGCTGGTTGGGGTGAACCGATTGCGAAGCGATCGAGAGAGGGCTTCCCGAAAGCCCCCTAATGAGTCGGCAAAAAGACGTAGGCGACGCCACCTCGGCCGAACCAGACGGTTTCGAGGTCTTCTCTTCGGTACGTCACCTGGCCGGATTCGTGAGAAGAAGCGGCCGGGTCGTTGACCTCGACGTCGCCATTATCGGCGAAGCCGCAGACGGCGAGCAAGTGTCCCTTGGTGGCGGAGTACGGCGCTCCACGCAGCTCGCCTTCGCGCACTCGAACGCTGATGACCAGCGGTTGACCGCGCGCGAGCGTGCGCTCGACCGCGTCCCAATCGCCGAAGCGCGTCAGGTAGCCCGGTACACCGAGCGAGTACGCTGCTTGTACGTTGCGCGGCCAGTTGCCGTAGATATCGTGAGACGCGTCGTACGCGACGCTCGCGACGCGTTGGGTCGGCACGTAGACGCCTCGGTACGCCAGAATCATCGACGTCGACGTCGGGCTGCAGATGCGATGGCCGATCTCGGGTACGTCCCGTTGCGAGCGAAACGGGACGGGGAGTCGAGGAGTGAGCTTCATCGCGGATGCCGTGTCGCCCTCGAGAGGCTTCTTCGCCCCGGCGTTCTCGAGCGTGTTGCTGACGCAGATCGCCAATCGCTCGACGTCTGGATACTTCAGATTCCACTCCTTCGCGAAAACCACCAATCGAACGTCGATACGGTCGAATAGCTGCTTCGACTCGAACACGTCGGTCGCTATTTTCCCGCCGTCGAACTCGTACTTCGCGGGACGCTCCTTCGGGCCCTCACCCCAAGTACCGAGCTCGAGAAAGGGAGCCCACGTGATCTCATCCGATCCCGCCTCCGTCTTCCCGACGCGACATTCGACCGAGACTCCGCTGCCCGTCGTCATCGGGAGATCGAAGTTCCACGAGACGAGCACTTCGTTGAAGGTGCCGAGGTCGGAAAGCCTGATCGGGAACGAGCGGGCACAGATCGCCGGAAATTTCGTGTCGCTGACGCTGATCCAGACCAGGGGCCAGGTCGGATTCTCGTCGCTCAGAGCCGAGCGCTCGAAGAGTCTCAGTCGGTGCGTCCCGCTTTGGCGAATGACCCCGGGAGTGCTCGGGGGGCCTTTGTCGCTGACACAGCCCGAGGCGAGCGTGAGCGACGAGGCGAGTAGGCAGAGCGCGGTGATTCGCAACATACTCTTCTGCTCTCTTCTCTTCCTTTTCTCGACTTCCGGCGTATCTTACCTCACGTGACTACCCGCGGTCTCCTCCAACTCGACACCTGCGGACTTCACTGCGCGCGCGGCGGATTCTACGTCGACCCACGCGGCCAGGCGAAGCACGCGGTCGTCACCCACGCGCACATGGATCACCTCGCGCGGGGCTGCGGCGAGTACATCTGCGCGGCCTCGAGCGTCGATTTGATCCGCACCCGGCTCGGCTCGCGAACGAGGGTCTACGGCGTCGAGTTCGGCACGCGCTTTCGCTTCGAGGACGTCGAAATCTCGTTTCACCCCGCGTCCCACATCCTCGGCTCGGCGCAGGTGCGAATCGAAGCCGGCGGGGAAGTCTGGGTCGTCTCGGGCGACTACAAACGCCAGGCCGATCCGAGCTGCGAGCCCTTCGAGGTCGTTCCCTGCGACACCTTCGTGACCGAGGCGACCTTCGCCTGCGAGAAGTACGTTTGGAAGGACGGGCGCGAGACGATCCGGGAGATTCGCGACTGGTGGGACACGAATCGCGCTCTCGGCAAGACCTGCGTGCTCTTCGCGTACGCTCTCGGGAAGACGCAACGCATTCTCGCCGGTCTCGCGGAGCTCGCGAGAGAGTCGGGCGACGAATCCCTCGCTCAGCGATCAGTCTTCGTTCACGCCGATCTCGAGCCGCTCAACGAGTGCTACCGTCGGGCCGGTGTCTCGATGCTGCCGACGGAGACGGTGCCGCGCAAGCTGCGTGGGAAGACGCTTCCGGGCGAGCTGATCCTGGCGCCGCCGAAATACATCCAGTCGTCGTGGTACGATCGCTTCGGGGACTGCGAAACCGCATTCGCTTCGGGCTGGATGGCGAACGAGGATATCGCGATCGCCCGCGGCTTCACACGCGGATTCGCGCTCTCGGATCACGCGGACTGGGGCGAGATCCTTCAGACGATCGAGGAGTGTGGCGCGAAGCGCGTGCTCGCCTATCACGGCGAGGCGGGGGAGCTCCTCGACCACCTCACGGGGCTGGGAATCGAGGCGGGGCTCCTGCGCGAAATCTGAGAATGCGTCGAGGCGAGCATCGCGGGATCTCGCTCCTGTCACGCGCTTGACGGGACATGCCGGCCCGATCTTCAGCGTCGAGTTCTCTCCGGACGAGAACAGGGTCGTCACCGCGTCACGCGATGGGAGCGTTCGTGCTTGGCGCGTTGCTGACCTGGTCGACGCGGTGAAGCGTGCGCCGCTGCCGCGTGAGGGCCGCCTGAAGATCAGCCCTCGTGGCGATCGCGGCGTCCAGTTCGGTCTTCGTCGAGTCGCGAGCGTGTTCGACCGCAAGACTGGTGCGCTAATCGCTCGACTTGATGCCCATCGGGGTATCGTGCTCGACGCCGAGTTCAGTCCGGACGGTTCGCGGATCGCCACCGTTTCGACCGACTGTACTGGAGCAGTATGGGATGTCGAGAAGGGACGTATTCTCGCACGTCTTCGAGGTCATCGATACGAGGTCGACTGCGTCACGTCTTCGAGCGACGGTGAGCAGATCGCGACAGGCTTACGAGATTGGCGCATCAAGATCTGGGAATCAGGGTCGGGGCGAGAGATCCCGCGCTTCGCGAGCTGCGCAAAGTGCCGATCGAATTGCTGCAGGCCGGCGAGAACGTCTTTGCTGTTCACGCGATGAATCACACCGATGACAGTTCGGACCTTCTGTTCACAATGATCTTCCGGACGCGGCGGTCTCTCGATGACGCGGCCTGCGAAGAGCGCTTGGCAGAGTTTCGTGCGGTCGGGAAAGGGGACGAGGTCCAAAATCGCATCGCCTGTTTCGAAGGGCGAGCCCTTCTCTTCGCGCGTCGTGCCCTCGAGCTCGATCCCGGGAATGAGCGCGCGAAGAACGCGGTCGGAGCGAGCGAGTTTCGGCTCGGGATCGGCGGCGATGCGGCGTCCGTCCGCCAGCTACAGGTCCCTCCCAGCCCACGTCTTCGCTGATCGTTCCGCCAGGTCTCTCCGCACCGAGCTTCAGATTCTCGCCCCTTTCGATCGACATAGGGGAGAGGCGGGTTCGCCCGTCAGCCGCGAGATTCATCCGATAAACCGGCCCAGACAGGCGCGGCGCGAGCGGAGAAGACGTATGGCGATCGAGGAGCGGTTAAGACCTTCCCATCGGGGAAACGGAGAGGTACAATCCGGGACTTTCCCAGACCCCGAATCGGGCCCGCGAGGGCGACCTACGGAAGAACCATATGCGCAAGAAACACCGCGGACGCCGCAAACTCGGACAGAAGAAGCGCCGAGCTCGCAAGAAGCGTCGGATGAAGAAGTAATCCGAAAACCCGGTTGGACTTGCGTGAGCCGGTCTGCAGATGATCCGGCCGACGGAGGCGGATCCTTACGAGAAGACGGGGCTTGTCGACTCGAGCGGCACGTCCTTGTTTCGCTGGCTGAGAGAGAGCCCCCGCCTGCCAGGCTCGCCGACTTCCTCGAGGAGAACTGGACGCTCGACATTCGCGCGGGTGTCGTCGTCTACGACTGTTCCGACATCGAGGTCGCCAGCGCTGGTCCGTATCGATTTCATCTGATTCCCGGGCGATCTGTCCGTCCCGGCACGTGGAACGCCGATGCGGCTCCGCCCGAGGGCCTGTTCGTTCCGCACGGGCCGTGTCCGTTCGACGGGGACGACCTGGTTCGCCACCGCGAAGTTCTCAGCGTCGAGCGCGAACGGCGACTCTACCACCTGATCTGCAATCGCTTTCCCGTGACTGCTCCGCACTACCTCGGCGTTCGGCCGTGGAACGGTCTCGACGAGGACGACCTGCCTCAGCACTTCCACGGCGCAGAGGAGATCGCAGACCTTCTCGTCTTCGCTTTGGCTTTCGAGCCGGAAGACCACATGTCGGTCTTCTTCAACTCGAACCTCGGTGGCGACGGCTCGAGTGGTGGGTCCAGTATTAACCATTGGCACTTTCAGTTCTTTCCGCACCGGCTCGATCGGGAGCATCCGCTGCGCGCGAGCGCGATCGAGCAGAGCACGATCGCGGACTGGCCCGCTTCGTGCTTCGCGGTCGACGCGACTCGAGAGAATCTCGAGGCCGCAGCCGACGAGATTTGGGACCACATCGTCGGCGTTCACGCACGGAACGGTGCGTACAACGTTGAAATCTTGCGCCTTGACGCCGAGCGTGTCCGGGCGATCATCTTCCCGCGCTGCCCTGCAGAGCCGACACGCATTCCGAACGTCGGTGAGCTCATGACGAACTTCGGAGGCTGGGAGCTTTCTGGCGATTTCGTCATCCCGACGAGAGAGCTGTTCGAGTGGCTTCG
>CAYZGY010000314.1:0-4000 GCA_964478085.1 uncultured Planctomycetia bacterium | reverse complement strand
CACCCGCCTCGATTGATCCGACGGACGCACAGCGAACAAGCCCGAGAGAGTTTACCGATCGAGTAGAGAGAAATGAAACCGATCCGAGGACTTGTCTCCGCACCGTACACCCCCTTCGACGAGAGGGGCGACGTCAAACTCGACACGATCGACGAGCTCGCCGAGCGCGCTCGTGCCGACGGGCTGGCGGGCGTGTTCCCTTGCGGAACGACGGGCGAATTCCCTTCACTGACGCTCGAGGAGCGCAAGAGTGTCGCGGAGCGTTGGGCGAAGGTCAGCGGCGACGAGCTGCCCGTGATCGTGCACGTCGGAAGCACGTGCTTGCGCGACAGCCAGGCGCTCGCGAGCCACGCGCAGAAAGTCGGCGCGAACGCGATCGGCGCGATGGGGCCGTACTTCTTTCGCCCGCAGACAGCCGGGTCGCTCGTCGACTACATAGCCGAGATCGCGGGTGCGGCGCCCGATTTGCCTTTCTACTACTACCACATCCCGACGGTCAGCGGTGTCGACGTGCCGATGCGCGAGTTTCTCCAAGTCGCGTCGGTTCGCATTCCGAGTCTCGTGGGCATCAAGTTTACGCACCTCGACGTCATGGACCTCCGCATCTGCGCGGAGCTCGACGGCGGACGGTTCGACATCCTCTACGGATCGGACGAGACGCTGCTCTCCGGACTCACGGCCGGCGCCATCGGCGCGGTCGGGACGACGTACGGATTCACGGCGTCGCTCAGCCACAAGATCGTCGCCGCGTCCCGAGAGGGCGACCTCGACGAGGCACGCAAGTGGCAGCTCGTCAGCGCGAAGCTCATCGACGTCTACCGGAAGTACGGCGGGCACCGTGCGATGAAGGTCGCCATGAAACTCGCCGGAGTCGACTGCGGTTCGCCGAGAGCGCCGGTGCAGCCGCTCAGCGACGCCGAGACGGATGCGATGAAGGCCGAGCTCGTGCGTCTCGGGTTCTTCGAGCACACGATTCCGGGTCGCGGATCACTGTCATAGGTCAGCGCGCAGGACGACGCCGTCGTCGGTGAGAGCGAAGATGCGATCGCCGGACCCGACGGCGTGATGGGGACGGTCGAGGGTCCAACCGTAGGAGACTCGCTTCCGCCGGCTTCCGTCCTGCCACACGTGACGAGGCTCATCGATTCCTCCGGCGTCGCTCCCGAGGTCGAATCGGCCGCCGATCATCCACGTAACCTCTCCACACGTCACGAGGCGTGTGCCGGTGGGATAGTAGTGCTCCCAGTGAGGGGCTATGAACGTCCAGTTGCTTCCGCTCTCCCAGCGGTAGTGCTTCGTGGGGTATCCGTGGTCGTGTTTCCCGAGAATGAGTTGCTCTCCCGCGACGACGAACTGATCGTCCTTGTCCAACCAGCAAGGGAATTCGAGGGGCTCGCGTCTCCAATTCGCTCCGGTCTCGGAGGACCAGGCAGCTCCCATCTCTTCTGCGACGAAGATCCAGAGCCGCCCACGAAAGGAAACGCCCTGTCCGTACAGCGTCGCATCCCAGGGAACATTTCGCTCGAGTAGCGTCCACGCATCTCCGTCTGGGGAGCTGAAGATCTCACCCGACTCCGTGATCGCCCAGATCTTGTCAAAGGCCGTGAATACCGTCTGAGCCGGATCGTTCGTTATCGGTGGCGGGTTCGACGATCGAGTCCATTCGACTCCGTCACTCGATGACCTGGTCGATTCGCCGAGCACGAAGACGCGATCTTCCGTCCCCGTGATGAGGAGCGGAGCCCCCTGCTCGCTCCAGGGTGCCGCGCTCGTGGCGAGGTTCCAGCGGATTCCGGTGAGGCGTTGCCACGTCGGCTCGGCGAGAGCTCCGGACACCGCCAGAATGACGCCCAGCGCGTACGCCGGCACGAGCGCGAGTCTTCGAGTCGAGGACGTGTCGCTCTGAAACGCTTCCGTGGCGTTTCTCGCGAAAATCATCGCCGTGTAGAAGGGCAGAAATCCGAGAATGCCGAGTCCGAACGCGAACAGCGCGAAAACCGACACTGGAGCCAAGCACAGCCCGATCGTCGTCGCCATCGCAGAGCCCAAGGTGAAGAGCGCGCCGAAGCACGCGCCGGCTCGTGGTGAGTTGGGTCGCCAGAGTGTCCAGATAACGAGCGCGATCATCTGAACACCCAAGAGCCCGTACATCGCGACCGAATGATCGATCGAGAAGCCTCGCATTCGAAAGTACGAGGGGCGAAAGACGACTGGATCGAAGACGAGACAGAGAAATCGGAATCAGCACACCCTCGAAGAGGCTCATCATTCGATGTCGGAGTTCATGCGGGATGAGCAGCATCGCTACGAGTAGACCTCCGGCTCTTCGTCGGGAGCCGTCTCGAGAGATTTCCGGCAAGCTCGAATGCACGCGAGCGCGAGAAGGAAGTAGGGCTCGACCAAGATGAGACCGCCCTTCGCGACCATCCAAAACGCCGGGCCGGCGATGAACACGACCGCGCAGATGCCGGTCGAGGTCGCGCAGTAGATCGAGCGATCAGGATGGGCGCTGAAGAGGTAGCGGAAAGCCGTGAACGCGAGGAGGACGGCGATGGCGGTGAGGAAGAGAGAGCCATGGACGCAGAACGCGGATTCGAGGTCGTCGCGCTCGAGCCCAGTCGTTATCGCGCTTGCGGCGAGGGATCCGAAGAGAAGAGCGAGGAGGAGCGAGGTGATGCCGCCCAAGAGGCGTTCGGAGAGGTCGACCGGCTCATCGGCAGATTCGGTGAATTCGTCGTGAGGCTCGTCCATAGTGACATTCTCGCGTCGGCCTGCGTCCGATGCCGAAACTGCCACCATCTTAGGCGTCACATCACATTCCTCGCAACCTGACGAGGGAGACGTCACTCCGATTGAAAGAATTGCAGGAACGTCGCTGGCGTGTTCGTGGAACAGTCTTCGACCTTCCGCCGAATCTACGCGTTGCGCCGTTGTTGGAGCTGATCGACGGCGGCGGCTGCGACGATGATCGCTCCGATGACGATCTCCTGAACGGTGTTCGAGATGTCGTAGATGACGCAGCCGTTGTGCAGGAAGCTGATGATGCTCGCGCCGATCAGCGTTCCCAGGACGCTGCCCTTCCCGCCGCTGAGGCTGCCGCCTCCGATGACGACGGCCGCGATGAGCTCGAGCTCCGCTCCGGTGAATCCACTCGGATCTCCGACAGATGTCGGTGAGAACATGATGATTCCGGCGATCCCGAAGTAAACGCCTGCGAGCGTGTAGATCAACACCTTCCGGCGCTCGACCCTCACACCGCAGAGGCGCGCGGTCGACTCGTTGGAGCCGACGGCGAAGATGTGCCGGCCGAGGACGGTGTAGCGAAGAAGAAGGCTCGTCAGGATTGCGATCGCCAGGAGAAGGAACACGCCGGAGGGCAGAATCCAGAGGTCGGTGTTGCGTTCAATCTTGGTGAGGTCGTAGATCCACGTCGGCTCTCCGGCGTTGACCTTCTGTTCTCCGGCGACCAGCTTCGCCGTGCCGCGTGCGATGCTCATCATCCCGAGCGTGACGATGAACGGGACGATCCTGAGCTTGGTGATCAGCGTTCCATTCAGAAAGCCTACGAATACCGCGACGGCGACGCCTGCGAGCACGGCGATCATCGGCCCGGTCTGGAGCACGTAGTCGTCGGGAGTGAAGGGGGGATGGAATCCTCGGAGGAACAGCGCGATCGTCACGGTCACGAAGGCGATCGACGATCCCGGACTGAGGTCGATTCCCCCGGAGATGATGATCAGCGTCATGCCGAGCGCGCCGATCGCGATACCGGTCATCTGCGTGGCGATCCGCTTCAGGTTGTCGAACCCGAAGATCATGCCGAACTTCTCGAGACCACACGCCTTGATGATCGAGGCCGGGATGACGCCCTTCGGGTACGTGTCCCAATCCTGAGGCTCGTGAATGAAGAACACGTCGTACAGCGCGAAGATCGCGATGATGAAGGACAGCCCGAGGAATGGGCTCAGCGCGCGAAACGCGCGACGCAGCTGAGCCTGAC
>CAYZGY010000313.1:0-8708 GCA_964478085.1 uncultured Planctomycetia bacterium | reverse complement strand
CGTGACTTCGTCGAGCCGCTCGACGATCGACTCGATCATCACAAAGGCCGCCGAGGGCGCGCGAATGATGAGTCGATTCGTCGCGTCGTCGTGGAGCACGAGAACGGCGCTCGGATCTGCGAGAGGGTCGCCGATCGTCGCTTCACGATACAGCTCTCGAACCGTCACAGCGAGCTGGTTCGCGGTCGCGTTCGTCAAGCTGTAGACGCGGGGGTCCTTGGGCGCCTCCTCGGCTCGCTTGTCGAGGTCTGCGACGATCTTCGAGACCCGCTCGACCTGCTCCCTCGATCCGACGACGATCAGACGGCCGGCTCGATCGTCCGCGGTGATGGACGGAGGTGGGTTCGAGTCATCCGGAAACTGGCTCGAGTAGACGCTCGTCGCGAGGGGAGCGGTCTCCGTGGCCTTCCGCATGCGAAGATCGATGATCGACAATTCACGTCCGGCCAGAGACGGTTTCTTGCCCAGTCCCGAGACGAGCTCGACGACTCGTTCGATCGACTCGGAGGGCGCCACGATGACGACTCGATCGCCGTTCGTATCGGCGCTCAAGCTGACGCGCGTCGAGTCGTCGGCGTCCGGGTTCTGAGCCGACCAAACTTCCGTGGCAAGGGGGGCGATGCGAGCCGCGGTTTGGCTCGGAACCTCGACGATTCGTACGACTCGATTCTCCGACGAACTTGGTCGGTCGAGCGATCGCACGAGGCCCTCGATCCGCTCGAGCTCCGATTCGGGAGCCGTGACGACGACTCGACCGTCACTCGGGTCGGGTGATATTGTCGCCCGCGGGACGTAGTCTTCTCCATGCTCGCTGCGAAGAAGTTGCGAGTAGACTTCGGTCGCGAGCGTCGCCACCGTCGATGCCGACGCGCTCTCGAGGTCGACCACAGCCAACTTCCGCTCCAGCGGCGTCGGTGGCTTGTTCGGATCTCGCACGTCGAGCGTGGTGACGATCTTTTGGATTCGAGCGAACTCTTCGTCGTTCGCGTCTACGACGATTTGCTTCGAAAGAGAGTCGCCTCGAATCGTTGCCGGGCTCGGGTCGTTCGGGTTGCTCGTGATGAAGATTTCTTGAACGAGCGTTCCGAGCTCGGCCGCGTCGCGGTGCTGGACCTTGATCTCTCGTAGAGTGCGGGAGTCCTTCGTCGAGCCGCTCGAGAGTTCGTTGATGATTTTCTCGACGCGCTCGATCTCGGCTTCGGAGCCCGTGACGACGAGCGAGTTGGTCGAAGAGTCCGGGGCGATACGAATCATCGATACATCGCGGCCGTTCGGATCCTTCATCGAAAAGACGCCGCGCAGCGCGTCGGCGAGCTCCACCGCGCGTCCGGATTCGAGGCGGAAGATGCGCGAAGTCTTTTTCTCGTCCTTCGCCGGAGTGTCGAGCTTCTCGACAAGCTTGGCGATCTCTTCAAGATCCTCCTTCGACGCGGTCACGATCAGTCTCTGGACGTCATTGTCGGCGATGATTCGAGCCGTGGAGGAGTAGTCCTCTCCGTGCTTCGTCTTGAGGATCTCGGCGAGGAGCTCTTCGACCGTGTCACGAATTTGGGTCGCGCGGGACGTGCTCAGCTCGAAGACGCGAAGCTCGCGAGGCAGTGCGGCCTCCTTCGTGTCGAGCTCGGCGACGAGCTCGGCAGCGGCATCGACGACCGACTTCTCTCCGATGAGAAGCAGTCGTTTCGTCACCGTGTTGAGCTCCGCGCGCAGGCGCTTCTCCTCGTCGTCCGCATTGAACGCCGTCTCGACGAGATCCCGAATCGCCTCGCCCTTGTCGTTCTGAATCCGAAGAATACGTATTTCGCGACGCGGCGGGGCGGCAGCTTCCGGATCGAGCTGCCGGACGATGCGCTCGAAGCGGGCGAGCTCGTCCTTCGGTCCCGTGACGAGAAACCGCCGACCGCTCGCGTCGACTGCGATCTTCGCGCGTCTCGCGGTCGCGAGACTTTCACCGTCGACCTGAGCGGTGTAGACGCTCTGAACGACCGAGAGAAGCTCGGTCGCCTTGCGGCCGAAGGTCGGAATCGATCGAGTCTGGAAGGGCTCCTTCGCGGGGGGAGAGGCCCGCACTTCTCGGACGATGGTCTCGATGAGAGCTATCTGCTCTGGCGTCCCGGAAATGACGAATCGCTTCCGCGTCGTGTCTTCGAGGAGCGTCGCTTCCGGGATATCAGCTGGGAAATCCGAGGACTGCGCCGTATAGAGTTCGCGAACTTGCGAAACGAGACTGTCGATTTCCTCGACATCGGCGAGGTCGATGACCTTGACCGACCGCCTCGGTGGAGGGGCACGATCCGTTCGGAGCTGCTCGATGAGCGTGCCGATGAGCGCTTGGTCCTCGGCGTTTGCGGTGACGATCAGTCGATTCGTCCGAATGTCCGAAAGGAACTGAGCCAGAGGTCCTCGACCGTCGTCCGACTTGCGCTTCTGCGCGTAGAGATCCTCGAGCAGCGGACGCACACGCTCGAGCTCGGCGGCGCCGGCGAGTGGCAGAAAGCGGGTCTCGAGCTCGGTGCGTGCAGCGGGCGGCGGTTCCTCCGACAGACTTGTGAGCAGCTTCGCAGCTTCGTCGAGGAGGTCAGCCGGGCCGATGATGATCACGCGATCGCTCGAGTCGTCTGCTGCGAACGAGAGTCGTTCCGCCTCACGATTCCCCTCGGATTTCTTCGACCAGACGCTCGTGGCGAGCGTGGAGATCCTCGACGCGCTGCCCTTCGCGACGTTGACAAAGCGGGTCCCGGCTTCGCTTCGATCCGACTGCTTGTCGAGTCGTGCGACGTACTCGATGATCGGCTCGAGATCCTCGGTCGGGCCTCGCAAGACGATCGCGTTGTTTCGAGTGTCTGCAGCGACGCGAACTCGTTGGATCGGTTGACCTCGAGAGTCTGTGGTGGTCAGCGTCTCTCGAAGGCTCGTTGCCAGCTGAGCAGCGTCGATATGTTCGAGACGGACGAGTCGGGTGTCCTCCTCTTTCTGATCAATGACGTTGTACTCCGCGACCATCTTCTCGATCTCGACGAGCTCGTCGCGAGGGGCCGTGACGACGAGGCGGTTCGATGCGTCGTCCGGGATAACGCGGGCTCGGGGAGTCACACGTGGGCCAAACCGGCTCCTCCACAGCTCGGCGAGGGACTCGTCGATGATCTTCGCGGCCTCGGAAGCTTTGCCGGTTCGCAACGGCAGGATGCGGATCTCACGAGGCGCAGCGGGGCGGCGGACGTCGAGCTGCGTGATCATCTCGCGCGCGGCGCTCAACGCTTCCTCGGATCCTGTTACGATGATGCTGTTGCCGGCTTCGACGACCTGAACGCGAAATGCCCGAGGATTCTTCTCGTCGCGAAACGCGTTCTCGAGGAGTGCGGCGACTTCGGTCGCGCTCGCGGTGTCGAGGCGGAAGACGGTCGAGGAGCTCTTCGTTTCGGGCTCGGGCTTCGAGTCGATCTGCGTGAGTATCCCGCCGATGCGTTCGAGCTGCTCCGTCGTACCGGTGACGAGCAGGCGCCGGTCGTCTGCCGAGGCGACGATGTCCGGCTCGATCGTGGAGTCTCGCGGGCTGCCGGCGATCTGGGCCGCGTGGAGTTTCTCGACCAGCGTCGCGATCTCGCTCGCTTTTCGACTTTGGACCTCGAACGACCTCGTCGTTCTCGACGACACGACCGGTTTCGTGTCGAGAAGCGCGACGAGCTTCTCGATGCGTTCGATCTGCTCGGACGTTCCGGTGACCAAGAGACTGCTGCCGTCCCCTCCCTCGGCGAGCGTCGGCGGTTCGGACGTCTCGTCTTCGCGGCCCGCGATCTGCGCGCGATCCGTGGCGCTGACTCGCGCGATCAGCGAGTCGATCCTGGGCGACGTCACCGAGATCGATTTCGTGGTGCGCGCCGGAGACTCGGCCGCCGCCGGGGCGACGAGGGCGATCGTCTTCGCGATGCGCTCCAGCTGGACGGTCGTTCCGGTCACGAGAATCGACTTTTCGTCGGCAGAAGCGACCCAGGTCGGCTCGGTTGCCTCGTCTTCGTCAGTCGTCTGCGCGTCGTCGATCATCTTCGCGAGATCGATCACTTCGCTCGCCGGGCGCTTCGCGATGGGGAAGGAACGCGTCTCGCGGCGGACGATCGCCCGTTCCTTCGGCTCGACGAGGGCGAGGATCGCATGAACGCGTGCGATCTGCTCTGTCGTTCCTGTGGCGAGAAGTCTTCCGTTCTCTTCGTCGACCACGAGGGACGGGGGATCGCTCGCCTCCTCACGACCGGACGCTTCGGCTGCGTAGAGCTTCTCGACGAGCGCGACGATCGCCTGCGGATCTTTGGAGGTGAGAGGGATCGACCGGGTCTCTCGTGGTTCCGGCTTCGGCGACGTGCCCGACCGAATGAGCTCGATGGCTCGATCGATGCGCTCGTGGTCGGCTTCGGTCGCCAGAACGAGGAGTCCTTCGCCCTTGTCGTCGGGAATGAAGACGATCTCGGGAGCTCCCGAGTCGGGAGTGCCCGAGTCGGGAGTGCCCAGCACACGCTCGATTTGCGAGGTCCACTCGCTTGGGCTTCTGACCTTTGCATCGATGGCGAGTCGCTTCGTGATTCGCTTCTCTTTCTTCGTCGCTTGATCGAGCTCCTCGAGAATCTTCACGGTGTGCGCGTGATCGGCTTCCGTCGCCGTGATGAGGAGACGATTCGAATTCGGGTCGACGAGGACGGTCGGTGCCGGGGCCGTGGTTTCCCCCGCGGCGGAGGTCGCCGCACGCGCTTCGAGAACGAGATCGTTCACGAGACTTTGAATCTCGCTCGCGCGCCTGGAACGCAGCGGATAGCCCCGCAGGAATCGTGGAGCGAGTCGTCGTGACACAGGGGCTCGGTCGAGCTCGCGGACGATCGTTTCGGCTCCGCGAACCTCACCGGGAGAGCCGACGAGGATGATCGTGCGGGTGTTCGTGTCCGTATGCACGCGAAGGCGATCACTCAGCGATGCACGAACGACTTCGGCCGTCGTCGCCGGCTCGGCGTGCTCGACCCGGATCACGCGAGAGATACGAATCTCGTCGGAGCGCGTTCGACCAGACCCGCGAGGATCGTCTTTGTCACGATCGACCTTCTCGATAAACTCCTCGATCTTCGAAATCTGATCGGGGAGCAGGGCTGTCACGATGAGGCGATTCGTGTTCGAGTCCACGATCACCCTTGCTTTGCTCGAGACGGTTCCGGTCGGGCTCGGTGGGTCCGACGCACCTGCGACGCCAGGGACGCCCTGGCGGATGAGATCGGCGAGCTGCGTGGCCGGCATCGTTCTTGGAAAGAAGATCCGCAGCTCTCCGGCCGCGCGGCTATCTTTCTCGAATCGCTCGATGAGCTCTTCGGCGAGGCTCAAGAGCGGCGGGGGACCGAAGAGAATCAAGGTGCCCGTCGGTTGGTCGAAGCTGACGCTGACGTATTCCTCGGGATTGGGCGGCGCGAGCTTCCAGCCGGCCGTGGCGACGAACTGCGCCTTCTTCGGCGCTGTCGCCTCTCCGAAAGTTTTCTCGAGGATCTCCGCGAGGACGCTTCCCGCCGCGTTGACAAGTCGAACGGTACGCAGCTCACGATTCTTCGTCGTCTCGATGTCGAGTTGCACGACGAGCTTCTCGATGCGACGGATCGCGGACATGCGATCGGTCACGACGAGTCCACTCCCCAGAACCATGGGCGAGATCGATCCGGCGTCGGAGAGGAGCTTCGATGCTGCGGATGCCGTCTCCTTCGGATCGACGTAACGAAGAGGCAGGACGACGGTGACGACCTCGCCCGGGCGAACGTCGCCTGTGGTCTCGAGGCCGCGGAATATCTTCAGGGGGAGTTGCGCGAGTTTGTCCTTAGGCGCGAGCCGGAGGTAGCGCTCGGTCTCGACCAGCACGACTCCCTTCATCGAGAGGATGACGTTGAGTGTGTCGAGCGCCTCGGAGTAGGTGTACGCGCGCGTGTCTGAGAACGTCAGGTTGCCTTCGATGGCGAGCTCGCCGACGATCGGCTTGCCCGACACTTGAGCGAAGCGCTGGATGACCTCCTTGTACGGAAGGCCCGCGAATTGGAAGCGAATATCGCGCTTCTCTTCTTTTTTCTCGGCCTGGCCGGCAACGTTTTTCTCGGCCTCGCCGGCAGCGTTTTTCTCGGGCTCCTCAGCGGTCTTGTTCTCGGCTGTCTCCTCGGGCGCTGGTTTCTTGTCGTCTCGCGTCTCGCTTTCCTGCACCAGCGCTGGCGATGCGGAAAGCAAGAGCAGGACGAGCTGGAAGATAGCGCAAAGTCCTCCTGCGCGAGGTGAAAATGGCGCTCGGGGGGACCCATCGAGGGGTCGGTTGGACACGGTGCGCTGCTGCATGGGAGCGAGAGTTCAGTCCTTCCGAAGATCCGGCGGCAGACGATCGGCACTCAGCTCGTATTTGTCCGCCAAGGTGTCGCCGCTTTCGATTGCCCACAACGCGTTGTCGGCAGAGATTATAACTCGGGATGATGACTCCAAGTCAGGATTCTTCGGTCGCGGAAGAGTGCGGTAGTCGACGGCGACGACCTTGCCTCCAGCGAGCTCATCCCCCGTTCGGTACTTGGTCGTCAGGCCCTTGTTCGTATCGAGGACAACGACTTCCGAACGGCCCTTCCACTCGGACAGGGAGACCAGTCGATAGGTCTCCGGACCGGATGGCGGCGGCGGATCCGCCTTCTTCGGAGGAGGAGGAGGTGGCGGAGGCGGCGGTGGGCGCTTCACGTACGGGCGAAAGAGCGCGCGCCGCGTGATGGCCGCGAGCTGCTTTCGTCGCCCTTCATTCGGGACGAGAGCTGCCTCCTCGGTGACGAGAGTCACGCCGCTCATCGGGCCGAACAGAAGTGCGAGATACCGAAAGCTGATGCGTCGAGTCGCGACGTCACCCCCGGGTTGCACGGAGAGATTCTCGATACGGTGGAGCCGCACGTCCGACTCGAGCTTCGCGATGAGATCGATGATCTTCTCGAGCGGACCGGCGCCTTGAACACTCCAGCCGATCTCGATCGGGTTGATCGCGCCGCGTACGCGAGAGCGACCCAGCACTCTCTGACCGACCGGCACGCGACTGAATTTCCGATCGTCGAGACCGACCGCCGTGATCGCGTCGGTCAGGTACTCACCAATGCGGGCGCTCGTCTCTTCGGGGTCGACTCCGAAAGTCCGCTGGGCGAGACCGCGAAGAGAGTTCTGGGCGCGCTTGGCCTCGATGAACTCGTTCTCGTGAGCGAGGAGAGTCTCCTGGAGCGAGTGTGTACGTTCGTCTGCATCGCGAAAAGGCTCGATGAACCAACGATTCCCCCCGCCGATGAACGCGAAGACAGAGACGCCGCCGACGACGACCCACAGCAGCCGTTTTTCCCTCTTCGTCATGATCCGCCCTCCTGTATCGACACACCGTCGAGAGAGGCATCGTCCTTCGGGCGATCCGGTGGCTGGTGGCCGGCGAGGTCGGGCGCCATGCCGGGCGGAACGCGAAGCTCGTAAGTCGTCTGGTACGTGTATCCGAGCTTGTCCTTGACCGGAGAGATCGTCGTCGCTGGGACACCGTAGCCCGCAGATCGCAACTGTCGATGGAAGCGGGCGAGCCGGGTGCCGTCCTTCGCCTTGATCGTCACGAGAAGGTTGCCCGTTCCGGTGGTCGTCAGTGACGTGACGTAGACCTCGGTCGACGATGGAAGAATCGCGCTGAGGTAAGCCCAGTGATCGACCCAACGGGGGGCGCTCGCGGACCACTGGCGCACGGTCGCCTCCGCGCGACGTACCGCGGCGTAGGACGAAGCGTGGCTCGTGTACGATGCGATCTTCGACTCGAGGCCGGAATGAGGCTCTCGCTTCTGCGTCAAGATCTTGTCACGCACGATGACGCCGGAGACTAGGAACAACACGGCACCGGCCGCTCCGAGGATCTTCCGTCTCAGCGAAGAGCTTCGCTCGACGGGGACCCGTTTCGGATCGACGAAATCGAATGGCAAGCCGCGTCGCTCGAGAACGCTCAGCGCGAGACCGAGCGCTGCCACCGAATCTCTCGCGAGAGGTGCTTGATCGTCGTCGAGCTCGAGGGCTCGTGTCGGGTCGAAGATCTCGACGGGTACATCGACCCGCTTTTCGAGTGTCTCTCGGACGCTCTCCTCGTCTCCGCGACTGCCTGCGATCAAGACTTTTGCGACATCTCCACGGCCCGGCGTTCCGGCGAAGGTGTGGAGGCTTCGTTCGATCTCGATCGCGACGGCGTCGGATGTCGGCGCCGAGGCGACACGACTGAACGCGAGGGCGCCCGCCGAGAACACGTCGATGACGGCTTCCGTCTCCCGAAGCTGCACGAAGGCGATCGCGCCGCTGCGGTCGTCGATCGCTCCCGTGCCACGCAGGCACGAGAGATTCGCCAGGGAGCGAAGCGCGAGCGCTCGAAGCTCGAGTCCCGCGGCTGCGAGCTCGGCCTCGTACTTCTTGACCGAGCTCCGTCGGACAGCCACGGCGAGCACGGACGAAGTGCTGACGTTCGCATCGGGCGTTTCGGCATTCTCCAAGGCGAAGTCGATGACCGCTTCTTCCGGCGGGAAGGGCAAGTCCTTGCCGACCTGGAAGTGCACCATCGACGCTAACTCGCCGTAATTCTCGGCCGGAGGCAACGTCAAGGGCTTGAAGATAGCTTCGCGACGCGGCAGTCCCACGACAACGTCCTTGGCGCGCACTCGATTCTCGCG
>CAYZGY010000312.1:0-8709 GCA_964478085.1 uncultured Planctomycetia bacterium | reverse complement strand
TTGTTGAGGTAGGGCAGGCCGAGCGCCTGCCACACCCGCAGCGCTACGCCGCCGAGAGGTCGTCGACTCGCGAGTGAGAACTCGTCCGCTTCGCCCCGAAGCAGGTCGTCGAGGTCGTTGGCCCAGTAGAATTCGTCCGGCTCTTCGTCCGTCGTCGTCGTTTCCTCGAACCGACGCGTCGCGAAGCCGTGAACGTAGTCGCGGTCCTCGTGATCGCTCGTCGTGCCGAAGCGCACGCGGACGGTGTACTTTCCTCCGTTCTGTGCGAGAAGATGCTCGAGCGGGGGATTGCGCGTTCCGATCCACCAGGGCAAGAAGCGGTGGTTGAGGGCCTCGAGGGTCAACGCGCGTTGCTGGTCGCGATCGCGCTCCTCGTCGCGAAGGGGTGCGGTCGGGAACCAGTCGTCGTAGAGCGGAATCGTCGGGTCGTAGTCACGATCGGATTCGGCGTCGAGCAGCTCGATCGCCTCGTCCTCTGCGTTCCCGGCGAGCGCGCCGTTCTCGATCGTGTAGACTCGGCCCGGCGCGAACTCCTCCACGTGCGTCGAGTAACCGTAGCGCTCGATCGCGTCACGTTCCGCGAGGACGCGGTCGACGAGGCGGATCGGGAAGAGAACGCGGTTCCAGTCGGTGTCGAGGCACTGGGGGAAGCTGATGCCTTGCCCCCCGATGAGTCGTACGAGGCCCGGCAGCTGCCAGAGTTCGCCTTCGAGCTGCGGGTACTCGGTGAAGGCGTCCTCGATCTCTTGGCCCATCGAATCGGTACAGTTCGCCCAGCGCTCGGCACGGTCTTCCGCGTCGCGCGCGGCCAGCATCGACAGCGTCGCTTCGCCTTGGTTCTTCACCGTCCAGAAGCACGACGATCTTGCCCCGTGGAACTTGGCGCAGACGTACTCTCGCACACCTGGATCGTCGAGTGGCAGGACGGCGTCCGATTCTCCGAGGAAAACCTCGCCGTCGCCTCGCACGACGAGCACCATCACGTCGTCCTCGTTCGTCGGACGTACCTCGGGATTGAAGAACGCGTGAATGCTTGCGCCGCAGAAATCGATCTCCTGCTCGTCGTGAAGGAGCGTGATCTCGACACTGTCGAGATGCTCGCGAAAGAGATCGCTCAGGTACGTCAGGCTCTCCGGCAGCAGCAGGGCCGGCTTCGGTTCGAGGTTCTTCCAGAGCTCGATGAGCGAGTAAGGGCAG
The DNA here is from genome assembly GCA_964478085.1 of uncultured Planctomycetia bacterium. Classification (GTDB taxonomy): domain Bacteria; phylum Planctomycetota; class UBA8108; order UBA8108; family UBA8108; genus CAYMLL01. Next base: position 7,512 of record CAYZGY010000312.1, on the reverse strand, counting down.
AGATGATCGGTGTGTGAGTGCGAGAGGAAGATCGCGTCGATCCGGCCGAGCTTCTCGTAGTCGAGGCGGATGCGTGGAAATCGTCCCATGAGGTCGCCGATGAGAAAGTCGGAGATCCACGGATCGGCGAGGATGCGGATGCTGTCGTCAGATTCGCCGCTTCCGGGCGCGACGGGCATGTCGAGGAGGTACGAGCTGTGGCCGAGTGCGTGGACTTTCATGGCGTGCGCTCCGCGTGGCGATCGAGGGCTGGTCCGTAGCGATCGCGCCCGTTATCTGCGTGTCGGCGTTTTCGTGCAAGCCCAATTTGTCTCTCGTCGCCCACCCTGGAAAATCGGCCCTCGCCTGAGTATGCTGAGCCGTTCGATTTCGCCTCCCAGCAACCTCTCAACACGATACATTTCGTCATGGTTCACCCCAAGACCCGCGATCTCTTCGTTCCGAATTCCGGCCGCAAGGTCGTGCAGCTCGTCCTTGACGGACTCGGCGGACTGCCTCACCGCGAGACGGGCCTGACCGAGCTCGAGACGGCGAAGATCCCGAATCTCGACGAGATGGCCTCGCGCTCGTCGATCGGTCGCATGCAGCCGATCGATCGCGGCGTTACGCCCGGTAGTGGGCCCGCGCACCTCGCGCTCTGGGGGTACCACCCTTACGAGGTCGAGTTCGGTCGTGGAGCGCTCGAGGCTCTCGGAAGCGACTTCGACCTTCAAGCGGGTGACCTCGCGGCCCGTGCGAACTTCGCCACCGTCGACGATCAGAACATCGTTCACGATCGCCGTGCCGGTCGTCCGCCGGATTCGGAGAATGTCCGCCTGATCGCGAAGCTTCGCGATGGACTCCAGGGCCGGATCGAAGGGGTCGACGTGCACCTTCTCGAGGGCAAGGAGCATCGCTTCACGGTCGTCTTCCGTGGGGAAGGGCTCTCGCCGGCTCTCAACGACAACGACCCGCAGCGCGAGGGGCTCGGGCTCTTGCCGATCGTGGCGCAGGCTGACGGCGCCGAGCGTTCGGCCCAGGTCGTCGCTCAGTTCTTGAGCGCGCTGCGTGAGATCCTCGCCGACGAAGAGGTCGCGACGGGCGCGCTCTTGCGCGGCTTCTCGGGACTGCCCGAGGTGACGCCCTTCGATGATCTCTACCAGGCGAGCGCCGGAGCCATCGCGGCCTATCCGATGTACCGGGGCGTCGCACGTCTCGTCGGCATGAACATCCTCGGCGCGCCGAAGAACCTTGAAGGCGAGATCGATCTTCTGACGGAGAAGTGGGACGAGCACGACTTCTTCTTCCTGCATTACAAGAACACGGACTCCGCCGGCCACTCGGGGCTCTTCGATGAGAAGGTCAAAGCCCTCGAAGAGTTCGACGCGCTGCTGCCACGAATCCAGGCGCTCGAGCCCGAAGCGATCATCATTACGGGCGACCATTCGACGCCGTGCATCCACGAGGAGCACAGCTGGCATCCGGTTCCGACGATGATCTGGTCGCCTCTCGCGCTCTATCGGAAGGAAGCGACCTTCTCGGAACGCGAGTGCTTGTGCGGTGATCTCGGTGATTTCCAGGCGACCGAGCTCGTGACGATCGCACTCGCGCACGCGTCGCGTCTGCTAAAGTTCGGAGCGTAACAGCATCGCTCCGGTAAGGCGCACCCATCCGAACACACCTCAAGAGCTTTTCTGTCGTACCCGATAGCAGAGAGAGGGTGAGAGAGAACGAGACTTTTTTGCGGTCCTATCAGGCTGCAGTGAGGTTGTGATGTCGGAAGCGACGAACGAGCCGAAAACGTTTTATCGTCGACGCAAGAAGCTGATCCGTATGGATCTCCAGCTGAAGATCGTGTTCATCACGCTCCTCGTCGCGAGCTTGGTGCTACTGGTCAACTTTCAGCTGACTCTCGCGGGGCTCTGGAGCATCTCGAGCCAGCTCACGGAGAGCTCGAACGTCGACGATGTGCTCGAGTTCATCCGTTCGTCGACCATCCAGAAGTTCCTCTTCTCGGTGGTGATGGCCGTGCCCCTGGCCGGATTCGTCGGCATTCTCTACTCGTTCAAGTTTTGTGGCCCGATCTACAGGTTCAACAAGTACTTCACCGAGCTGCGCACGAAGCGTTGGGACGAACGCTGCATGCTGCGCAAGGGTGACGATCTTCAAGACGTCTGCGATTCGATCAACGGTGCCATGGACGAGTTCCGCGAGCGCATTCGCGAAGACCATCGCGTTCTCCAGGACGTCAAGGCGTTCCTCGACCGCGCCGTGTTCACGTCCGACAGCACGTCGCAAGAGCTGCTCGCGAAGGTGAAGGTGGGCATCGAGTCGGAGGAGAAGTTCTTCAAAGAGCGCTTCCCGGCAGACGAGGAAGCGTCGTTGCGGGGAGAAGAGCACGCGCCTGCCGCTTCTGAGCCGGCACCGGTCGGGGGCACGACCGAGGAGAATGTCCCGGCCTCTCAGCAGCGCGACGTCGACGACGACTTCGAGCGCGAGCTCGAAGCGCAGAGCTGACGAGCCCGACGCCCCGATCGCCAGCGGGCTCAGTTCGTCCGCAAGATCTCCGCGGCGAGGAGCTCGGCCGTCACGGGCGTGAGCAGGATTCCGTTGCGATAGTGGCCGAGAGCGAGGAAGTGTCCATCGTGTCCCGCGGGAGCTATGACCGGTCGCTCGTCGACTCCCAGCGGGCGCAAGCCGGCCCACGCGTCTTGCAGGCGCGCGCGCGCGAGCGTCGGAACCATCCGAGCAGCACCGTCGCGCAAGCCCGCGACCGCTTCGTCGTCGACCGACTTGTCGAAGCCGCGATCCTCGACGGTCGTTCCGATGACGATGCGACCATCGGAACGTGGAACGATGTACGCGTGGTGCGAGTAGATCGTGTGCTCGACGCGCTCTTGCGGGCTCGTTCCCTGTTCGAGGCAGAGCATCTGCCCCTTGATCGGTCGAATCTCGATCGAGCTGCCGCTCCCGGATATTTCGCTCGCCCAGGCGCCCGCCGTGTTGACCACGAGGCGGGTCTCGATCGTGCCTCGCTCGGTCTCCAATCCGCAAACACGACTCGTCGACGTCAGGACGGAGCGCACGCCGCAATCGCATCGAATGTCGACACCGAGACGTCGACAGCTCTCGATGAGGGCTGCGGCGACTCGGCGATTGTCGACGCTCCCTTCCTCGGGATAGAAGCGGATCGCTTCGAGGTCCGGATGGAGTCCGGGCACGATCTCGCAGGCTTCTTCGCGCGAGATGACGCGGTATCCTTCTCCTTCCTTCGGCGAGTTCGCGTCGGAGTCTTCCGGGCTTATCACGCCATTGAGGCGCAGATCGACGTCGATGTTCGTCTCGTCCTCCAGTGACGCTGCGAACTCGGGGTAGAGCGAGAGCGAGGTCAGGCCGAGGGCCGCAACGCTCTGGGGATCGAGCTCGGTCTCCCCACCGTACTCGAGCCGCGGGCAGAGCATTCCGGCAGCCGCCTGCGTCGCCTCCTGTGCTGGGCGCCCACGCTCGATCACCGCCACACGCAGCCCGCCGAGGGCCAACCGGCGAGCGACGGCAAGGCCGATGATCCCCGCGCCGACGATGGCGACGTCAGGATTCGAGGGGCTGTGGGATTCGGGGCGGGAGATCACGGTGATCGCGAGGCCTGGGCCGTGGGAGCCGCACTGGCGTAAAGTCGATTTGACATCTGGGTTGCGCGCGTCCCGAGCGCACCACCGTGCGCTGACGACACACGCGAAGCGGGCGCTCCGTCAAACCGCTTTCGAGGCGGATCCCGCCTCGACCCGCGGTCGCCGAGCGCGCTTCAAGTCGAGCTTTTGTAATAGCTTGCAGGGTCTCTTGCAAGCCCCGCGCACGATCGATTCGAGTCCTGCGTTTTTTTTTCGCGCAAGAGGCTGATTTGGTCCCCGCTTTGCTTTTTTCGTATCGCGATCACGAAGAGCAGACAGTTCTAAAGGAAATAGTCAAGACCCCGCGACCTGAGGCACTTGACGCTCTTCGAGAACACCGGGGGCCCGTTACCGTAAGAGCGGGCTCCTTCTTTTTTTGCGAACCCCTCGTTTCCCGCGACTTCTCCTTCCTCTCTGGATCCCTCCCGGAAGTCGCCAAGAAATAGCCCCCGTAGGAAGCTCGAGAGTCCTGCGGGGGTTTTTCTTTGGGGCTCGGAGCTGTGGCGTCCTCTCAACCCAACGACGCCGCTGAGAGCGAGCGAGAAAGTGCCCGCCTCCGATCGGGGAAGCGGGCGCTCTCTTTCGTTCTTCGATCTGTCGGCAATCAGTCCTTGGGACAGGCTACCTTTCTCTTCGCCCTCACGTACGGGAACTCGTTGCGCGTCTGCTCCTTGTTGTGGCAGACGATGCACGCCTTGCGCGTGATGCGGGCGAAGGGGGCCTTTTTTGGATCGTCGATGTGGCCGGGGGCGAGGCCATGGCAGGACTCGCATTGGACGTCGGCGTAATCGCCGGGATCCGTGGTGTCGATGAAGGCCTGGCCGTAGCCGAGGGTGTGGCAACCGATGCAGTCGTAGCGCTGGTGGTCGCCCGTCTTCTCGAGCGTCTCAAGCGCGTGCGAGTGGGGCGTCGACTTCCAGAACGCGTACTGCTTCTCGTGGCAGCTTTGGCACTTCTTGTGCGTGAGGTACTTGTTCTTGTTCGGAAGTTGCGTCGCGGTGGCTTGGACGGTCGAGAGCGCGATGTTCTTCTTCCACGCGTCGACGAGCGCGTCGATGCCGGGGTCGGTCAAGTGGTGGGGCTCGAGGGAGAGACGCGTGAAGTGGTAGTAGTTCTTGCCCTGGAGGCCGGCGAACTCGGTCTTCTCTTCGGCCGTCGCCTCTTCGTACTCGATGAGGTCGAGAAGCTCGTCGTAACGGTCGCCCGAGACCAAGTCGTCACCAGGCTTGGAGATCTCGAAGTCGACGATGCCGAGGCGAGCGCCCTGACCGTCGCTGCGCAGGAAGAGCGTCCCGTGCTTCTCGGCCGTCCAAGGGTCGTCGTCCTTGAGCCACGTCTTGTGCGTGCCGAACTGGATGTAGGGATCAATCATCACCTCGAGCTTTTCGAGCTGCTCGAGGAGCTTGAAGTTCGAGTCCTCGCGGAGGTGCGCGAGCGCGATGATCATGTCGACCTTGGGGCGCAGCTCGTCGTACGCCTTCTGCGCGGCGGCGGCGGGGTCGGTGATCTTGCAGCCGGGTGCCCAGGCCGTGAGGCGCGGACCCGGGATCGTGTCGAGGGTCAGGCCGAAGATGCCGACTTTCAGTCCGCCCCGCTCGATGATCACGTGCGGGCGGAAGAGGAGCTTGCCGCTCTCGTCGACGAAGTTTGCCGAGATGAGCGGGAACTTGAGCTTCTTCTCGATCCTCTTGAGATTCTCGAGGCCGTTGAGCAAGTCGTACGGACCGACCGCCATCGCGTCGTAACCGATGCGGTTGTACGACTCGGCGATGACCTCGGCCTTGCGGAACGCGACGTCCCGCTCGGTCGGCTTGATCGGCTTGTTGATCGGGTAGAGCGCGCTGCCGCCGTCGAGCATCAAGATCTTGCGATCGGTGGCGCGGAGCTGCTTCATGAACGCCGCACGACGCGTCAGGCTGCCTTGCCGCACTTCCTTCGCCTTGCATCCGCAGACGTCGACGTAGCCGGCGTTGTTGATGTTGTAGACGAGCGTGAAGGTCTTTGCCGAGCTTCCCGCCGCAGCTGCAGCGCCTGTGGCGCCTGTGGCGCCTGTGGCGCCTGTGGCGCCCGTGGCATCATTCTGAGGCACGAGCCCTGAGACGTCTTCGCGAAAGACGGTGAACGTCGCGACGGTGAACGCCGAGAACGCGAAGATCGAGAGCAGTGCGGTGGAGATCAGGCTTTTTCGAACGGTCTCTGCCGACATGTCTGCTACCTCGCCAACTTCATCACTTCATCTTCGGGCAAGAGACCTTGCTCTTGACGTCGTTGATGTAGAAAGCCTTCTGCAGGATCTGCGGGTTGTGACAGCCCCAGCATTTGCTGTCCTTGACTTGGCCCATTCGGAAGCGCTCGGGCGCGTCCGCGTGCTGGTGGTTGATGCCGTGGCAGCTCTCACACTGCACGTCCTTGAACTCGCCGACCTTTTTCGGGTCGGTCCAGGCGACACCGTAACCGACCGTGTGACACTCGATGCAATCGGTCTTGAATTGCTCGTTCGTCTTCTCGAGCGTCGCGTAGGCCACCGCGTGCTTCGTCTTCTTCCAGAACGCGTGCTGCTCTTCGTGGCAGGCGCCGCAAGTCTCCTGGCCGAGGAAGTTGTCGAGGAGAAGACGGGTGTCGCCAGGCTTCTTCTGCGGCGGAACGCCCGCGCCACGCACGATCTTGACCATGTCGGGATGGTCCATGATGTGCGGCTCGAGCGGGTAGTCGTAGACGTAGTAGTCGTCCTCGGGTCTTCCCGTCGGAGGGAACGAGATTTCGCAAACGCCGACGCGCGAGCCTTGACCGTCGATGCGCAGGAGCGGCTTCTTGCTCGCCCACTGCACGTACTCGCCTTCGGTGATCCAGACGGGCTGGTTTCCGGCGCGCGAGTACGGGTCGACGATCGCGTCGATCTGCGGAAGCTCCTTCGCGAGCTGCTCGTTGTCGTCGATGTTGAGGTGCGATAGGACGACGATCACGTCGACCTTCTTGTCGAGCTCGGGGATGATCTTCTTCGCTGTCTCGAGCGCGCTTTTGATCTCGTACTTCTCACCGGTGATGCGCTTCTTGTACGAGTCGTTGATCGAGTCGAGCACGAGCCCGACGAGACCGAATTTCTTGCCGCCGCGCGTGATGATAGTCGACCCTTTGAAGACGGGCTCGCCGGTCGCCTTGTCGACGAGATTGGCGCAGAGGACCTCGAACTTCGCGTTTTTCAGGAAGGTGCGGAGCTTGTCGACACCGAACTGGAAATCGGCGGGGCCGAGCCCCAGGGCGTCGTAGCCGAGGTGGTTGTACGCGCGAAGGATCTTACGAGCCTTGACCATCGCGCGGGACTCGGCCGAGCGAGTGGGGGCCTTCTTCGTCGGCACGCCGTAGAACGTATCGCCGCCGTCGACGAGGAGAATCGGAACTCCGCGGCCACGCATCTGCTGAAGGAAGGTCTGCCTTCTGGGCAAACTGCCCAGCTTGATCTTCTTCTTCGGTCAGCCACACGTCGAGGTGTAGCCGAGGTTGTTGATCGTGTAGAGCAGGTTGACCTGATTCGACGTGCCCTCTTGCGCCAGACTGACGCGCGCGGCTCGGTTCGCCTGCAGGCCGACGACGGCCCACGCGCCGAGCGCCAGCGCGGGGACGAGCATCCACCAAGCGCTCCGGTTCGAGCGGACGCTGGGCGTCTGAGAGGATGATTCTCGCGGACTCACAACAGTTCTCTCCGTGATTTGCAGCCCCCTCGAATACCCAAGTCGGCGTCGCGATTGGGTCTTGCGTCGCCTCGTGAGGGGTCCGGGCAGCATAAGCGGTGTTCGGGAAACTTTCGAGCCCCGTTTTTTTGGGGCGGAAGGAAGCAGCGACAGCCCTCTTCGGAATGAAGCGACAG
>CAYZGY010000311.1:3019-8709 GCA_964478085.1 uncultured Planctomycetia bacterium | reverse complement strand
GCCGGCCTTCGGCGGATACCGTTTCATCGAGCCGACGGGCATCGGGCCGATCGTGCGCCCCGTCGTGTTGTGGAAGCCCGCCTCCTTGGCCCAACCGGTAAGCTTGAGGAAGTAGGTGATCTCTTCGTCCGCCGCCGGTGCCGCGCCCGCGTCGAACTCGAACCAGACCGCGTCGCCCGGCGGGATCACGACGAGGCGATCGTCGACGCTCCTGACGAGCTCGCGCACGTCGCCGTAACGCGTGCCACGTCCTGCCGGCGAGGGAAAATCGCGCAGCGGGCTCGGATGATGGAAATCGTAGTCCTGCTCGTGGCGTTCGTGGTTGCCGCTGCGCTTCGAGTAGCCGTGGTAGTCGAGCTTCGCTTTGCGCAGGGGGAGCGTCTCGGTTCGCACGGCGCCCGACCTCGACGCGACCTCACCCTCGTCGGGAAGCTCGAGCTGCTCCGTCTTGGTCGCGATCGCGATGCGATCCCAGAGGAGACGGCTCGTCGCCGAGAGTCGCAGCTTCGCGACCTTCGGATCGACCTGACCGAGCGGAACGACGATCGTACGATCCATGCCGCAAGGAAAGCCGACGGTCTCGAGGAACCGCTTCGCCTCACCGCCCGACGAGACGAAGTCGAGCGCGTGCGGAGACCACTTGCGTCCGTGCTGGTGGAGCGCGTACGCGACTCCCGAGTCCTGCCACGCGATGCGACCCGTCAAGAGGAGCGCCGCTTCGTTCTCGCTCGAGAGCTCCGGCAGCTCGATGTCGAGTGACCACGGCTCGACCCAGCCGGCCCACTGACTCGGCCCTTCGGTGTACCCGTGGAAGTACGCGCGGTCACGCTCGCGCGTCGTCGCGGAGTTGTCGGCGCCCTTCTGGTCGCGGACAGCCCGCGGCGAAATCACATCCTCCGCTGTGTAGACGAAGACTCGCAGTGGCTCGACCGCTCCTTGGCGCGTGCTCTCGTCGTTGCGCACGATCGTCCCGCGCGGGTGGACGAGACGGACGAGCTGAATCCGATCGAGGTAAGTCGTCTCGCGAAGCTCTTCCGTGATGACGAGGCGCAGCTTGTCGCCGATTCGTGCAAGGCGGTCGGCCGGAATACGCACGTACTCTTCGGGATCGAGGTGCGGCGTTCCGCCGGGAGGCAGCCACTCGTCGAGCGGCGCGATGCCGACGACGTCGCTGAGAAAGCGGTAGCGCTCCCCGTCGAAGGTGTAGAGGAACGGGCAGCTGACGACGAGTCCCGCCTTCTGCGTGATCGAGACGGCGCCCTTCTTGTCCCACTTGAGCTCCGCGGGAAAGACCGACTGGCGGATGCCGTTCGGCCAGAGGATCGAGAAGCCCTCGATGTCCTCACGCTTCGTCGCGCCGAGCCCGATGCGCACGCCGCCGGGACCGCCGACGAAGACGCGCTGGTAGGTCTTGCCCGCGAACATCTCGACGGTCGATCCGACGCCGTCGCGATTGTCGCGCGCACCAACGAGACGCATCGTCACCGAGTCGTACGCTCCCTCGGAGCGGACGCCGCGCAGGAATCCGATCCGGCCGTCTCCGCGGACGAACGCGATATCGCGCGTGCCGTCTCCGTCGAGATCGACGACGTCGAAGGACTCGATACCGCGAGCTTTCGCGGCGGCTCCGTCGGATTCGGCCCTCTGCCAAGCCGTGCCCTTCGCGTTGACGAAGAGCTCGAATCCCGCGGTGTGACCGAGAAGGATGTCGTCATCTCCATCGTTGTCGATATCGACGATGACGGCGTCGGCGTTCGTCCGCGACTCGGCGATCTGAGCGGGTGAGGCGAAGGCCTTCGCACCAGTCGTCGCGACGGAACCGTCGTTGGTCGAGGTCCAAAAGCTGCCGCCACTCGCCAGCAAGTCGTCATCGCCGTCGTTGTCTCGGTCGAGAGCGACGATCGACGTCGCGCTCGGTTCCGCCGGGAGATCCAAGCGACGAAACGCACCCTGACGCTGATTCAGGAAGAGAGCGACCGAGCCCTTCGAAGCAAAGACGAAGTCGACGTCGTTGCCGCGATCGAAGTCCCCGACGGCGAAATCGACGAGCTTCGAGCTCGCCACGCTGGCGACCGTGCCCGGGAGCAAGTCCGCGATCTCCTCGAAGGTACGATCCCCGGCGTTGCGCCAGATGCGCCCGCGAGCCGTTCGAGCGTCGGCCGACTCCGCCTCGAGCGTCACGAGATCGAGGTCTCCGTCGTGGTCGTAGTCGATCGCCCGCGCCGCACGCACCTGCGCGGAATCGAGCCCCGACTCCTCCTCGAGCTGGAAGATGCCTTCGCCGATGCCGCGGTAGAACGCGCCGCCTTTCTCCGTGTACGCGAGGAAGAAGTCGACGATGCCGTCGTTGTCGAAGTCCGCGGCGACCACACCACGCGCGTCCTTCTCGTCGGTGGCGTCGGAAAACTCCGAGACGTCCTCGAACTTGCCGCCATCGTTTCTGAGCAGCACGTTGGCACCCTTGCGAACGACGTAGAGATCGACGTCGAGGTCGGCGTCAAAGTCGAGGGGGACGACCGCCCGAACGTCCGTGAGGTCGGCGGGAACTCCCTCGGGACTCCAAGCCGCGAAGGAGACGGAACGCCGTGGCGGCTCGACACCATCGCGCGAGGGCGGAACGAGATCGACCCGCGTGAACCTGCAGACCATGTAATCGCGAACGCCGGGCTCCGGGAGCTTGAGCGCCTTGAGCGCCTTGAACTCCTTCGTCCACTTCGCCTGTCCTTCGGCGTCCTTGAGTCGTCCGTATGCCTGCATCAAGTTGTACACGGCGCCCTGGTGATACTCGTTGAGCGCGAAGAGCTTCTCGTAGACGGGTATCGCCTTCTGGAAGTCCTTCTTCTCGTAGTGGCTGTTCGCCAACTGATACCAAGGAGCCTGTATCGCGGGCGCTCCTTGCGTGACACGGGCGAGGCGCTCGATCGCCTCGTCGAAGCGCTTCGTGAACTTGAGCACGAGACCTTCGAGGTAGAGAACGTCGAGCGGCACTTCGGAGTCGCCGAGCACACCGCGAAGACTGCTCAGCGCCTTCTCCCCTTCCTCCCAACGAGACGAGAGAACGAGGACGCGCGCGAGGTTGAGGTAGTCGGCTGCAGCCTGTGAGCTCGTAGCGCAGGTCTCGAAGGCCACTGCTGCCTCGGCGTAGCCGTCGTTCGTGTCGCGGGCCGCCTGCAGAAGCCCGACATTGCGAAGCTCGTGAAGATTCGCGAGCGGCTTCGCGTCCTGGCCGCCGGGGTGTTCAGTCGGTGTGTCGGCTGCGGTCTTGTCGTCGGAATCGGAGCCGCAGCCGAGCGTGGCGCAGACGATCCCCAACGCGAACAGAGAGCCGAGACCGCGTCGCGCTTGACCGGTCAACATGATCCCATCCTTCAGTCACCGCCGGCCGGGTGACGGCGGCGAGACTCGAATCCGTGCGAAGAATTATCCCGCACCGATTCTCGCCGAAGTTCGGACGCTGTAAAGGAGTCACCCCCGAGGAGCAATCGGGCCGGAGGAACAGCCTCTGAGAACCCGCGGCCCTCAGGCGGCTTCCACGAGCAGCTCGACCTCACGGAAGACATCCGCGCAGGTCTGAATCGTCCCCATCTTTTCCTCGGGGAACGATCGCTGGAGCTTCTTCTCGATAAAGACGACGAGCTCGATCGCCATCAGGGAGTCGATACCGAGGTCGCGCAGCGAGCTGTCGTCGGACACCTCTTCGGGCTCGATCTCACCAAGCTCGGCGATTTTCTCGACGATCACGTCTTTCAAGTCGGCCAGCATTGCTTTCCCACAGCCTCGTCAAACAAAAGAGATTCGGAAGATTTCGGATCAGGATACGCGGGGCGAACTCCCTCGCTCACCAAGACAGAATCGCGACAAGCCGTTTTGTGCCAAGATTCTCGGGCAATTCTCGAAGGTCCGCTCGATGGTCGGGCTCGCTCGATGGTCGGGCCCGCTGGAATCCCACCGAATCGGCTCCTCGCGTGTTTCCACGCAGCAGGAGCCTCTTCGCCCCACTCCCGAGAACGTCGACGCCTCTGGAACGTTGCCGCAAAAATCGCCACGAACTGCACTTGGAGATCGATCGGGAGATCCCACCGCGAGCGTACCGGCTCCCGGTCGGCCAGAGCAGCAGATGATCGCCTCTCGGGACGCGCTCAAATTCGAGCGGCAGCAGGCTTTGGGGCGATTTTCGGAAGACGGGTCGCTCGAGATGGGTCTTTCCTTCCGGAGCCCGAGCGTTTAGGAATGAGGGCTCTCAAAACCCCGGCAAACGAATGTCTTACCGATCCACGATCGCGTCCGCCGGCCTCGTCGGTTGGATGCTTGTATCTCTATTCCTGACAAGTGGTTGTGAGAACGCCGATGGCGGGGTCGACGCGGGAGGTGCAGGCGCACGACGCCAGCGCCGCCCGCTGCCGGTCGCCACCGCGGTCGCGAGCCGCGGCGAGATCAAGAGCTACTACCGAGCGACGGCGACCGTCGACGTCGACAAGGACGCCGACGTCGTCGCGCGCATCGCCGGGATCATCGGCTCGATCGAGGTCGAGGAAGACCAGGCCGTCGAGGTCGATCAGGTCCTGCTGCGCATCGAGGACGCCGAGTTTCGCCTGCGCGTCGACCTCGCGACCGCCAAACGCGAGAACCTGGAGTCGAAGTACAACCGTATTCGCAAGCTCTCCGAGGACGTGATCCCCGCCGAGGAGATCGAGACCGCGCGCTCCGCGTTCGAGGCCGCCAAGGCCGAGGAGGAGCTCGCGAAGCTGTCGCTCTCCTACGCGCAGGTGGAAGCACCGTTCTCGGGGCGGATCGTCCGGCGGCTCGTCGACCCCGGCGAGAAGGTCACCGTCGATCAGCCGCTCTTCTACCTCGCGGACCTCTCGGTCCTCCTCGCCCGCGTCCACGTGCCGTCGAAAGAGTTCAAGAACGTGCGCGTCGGCCAGGAGGTCGAGCTTCGTCTCGACTCGAAGAAGGGGAAGGCTCCCGCCGGGGATCGCTCGGCCGCGCAGGAGCCGCTCCTCGGTCGCGTCAAGATCATCAGCCCGACGATCGACTCGAGCACGGGCACGATCAAGGTCACCGTCGAGATCCCGAGCTTTCCCGAAGGGACGAGACCCGGAGATTTCGCCGAAGTTCTCATTGTCACCGACGTCCATGAAGACGTGCTGCTCGTGCGGAAAGCGTCGGTCGTCATCGACCGAGAGGAGCCCGTCGTGTTCATCGCCCAGGCCGGGACGGCCGCACGCCGCGTCGTCGAGGTCGGAATCTCGGATGACAGTCACTCGGAGATTCTCAACGGCGTCGAGGCCGGCGAGGAGATCATCGTCAAGGGTCAGCGCTCCGCGAAGCACGGCATGCCGATCAACGTGATCAACGGGTCGAGCAGCAAGACGCCGCGACCCGTCTCGAAAACGGCCACTCCGAAAAAGCCCACGCCCAAGTCGTAATGCGAACGCTCGTCGCCACTGCCGTGCGTCGACCGGTCACGGTCGTGATGACTGCGCTGGCGATCGGGGCCTTCGGGCTCGTCGGGTATTCGAGACTCTCTCTCGAGCTCTTCCCCGACGTCGCCTATCCCTCGCTCACCGTCGAGACCGACTTTCCCGACACGGCGCCGCAGGAAGTCGAGTACCTCGTGACGCGACTCGTCGAGGAGGCCGTCGGCGTCCTTCCCGGTCTCCAAGAGATCCACTCGGTCTCGCGCGCCG